>NZ_BCSL01000011.1:0-86277 GCF_001570845.1 Dietzia papillomatosis NBRC 105045
CTGCTCCCGGGACCCACTCGGCGCGGCCGCCGAAGTTGGCCGCCCGTCCGGACGGAGTAACCACTCTCGCCACACAAGCAACACTGATAATCGCTGGTCACAGCGGTAACGCGGTGCCGAGTCCGGTTCGTTACCTGATCGATCAAACGGTTCGCGTCAGGCGCACCGAAACGGCATTATCACCATCATGCGCACAAGGCTCACCGCGTCACTCGCGACGATCGCCGTCACCGCCGCCACCCTCGTGGGCGGCGGGGCGGCCACGGCTTCCGCCCAGACCCTGCCTTCCTTCATCCCCCAGCACCTGATCCCGGCGCACCTCGCGCCGCAGGTGGAGGGGATCGTCTCGCAGGTGCGCGCCGCCCTGCCGCCGGAGGCGTGGGCGGCGGTCGGTTCCAGCGAGATGGCGTACGGGGATGTCGCCGCCTTCGGGGTCACCGGGGGGTTGCGCGAGGGGATCATTCGCGAGATCGACGCCTACCGCATCGCCCACGGCCGCGGAGCCCTTGCGCCCAACGCCGACCTTGACCGCGAGGCCCAGGCGTGGGCGGATCGCCTCGCCGCCCGGGATGAGGTGATTCACAACACAGCATTGATCAACCGGGGTCACGGGGAGAACATTGTCGCCGCGGGCACCCATTGTGGGGCGATCTGCCTGGTCGACCTGTGGAAGAACTCGCCCGGCCACAACGAGAATCTCCTCGACCCGGGCTACCGCTCGGCGGGCATGGGCATCGCCTACTCCGGCAACGGCAAAGTTTTCGTGGTACACAACTTCGCGTACTGACCTATGAACTCTGACTGAGCTACTCGATCCGGCAGCGGTGCTCTGAGGGGGCCGAGACGACGGGAGAGATCATGTCCGAACGGATACTGCGAGCACTGAGGCTCAAGACCGATCCGGGGGTGTTCTTCTCGACTGTCGGGGTGATCCTCGCCTTCGTCGTCATCACTTTCTTCGCCGGCGAGTGGGTGGGCGAGGTCTTCGGCACCGCGTCGGGTTGGATCATGACCAACCTCGGGTGGTTCTACGTATTCGGGGTCACGTCGTTCCTGGCCTTTCTCATCTGGATAGCCATCAGCCGGTTCGGACACGTCCGTCTGGGCGGCGACGACGAGGACCCGGAGCACTCCACCGCGGCGTGGTTCGGCATGCTCTTCGCCGCGGGCATCGGCACGATCCTCATGTTCTGGGGCGTCGCGGAGCCCATCTCTCATTTCGCCACGCCGCCGCGGGGGAACGTGGAACCGGGCAGCACGGACGCCGCGCAGGAGGCGATGGCGTTCACGCTGTACCACTTCGGTCTGCACACGTGGACGATCTTCGCCCTGCCGGCCCTCGCGTTCGCCTACTTCATCTACAAGCGCAAGATGCCGCCGCGCGTCAGCTCGATCTTCGCCCCGATCCTCGGGGACAAGGTCTTCGGTCCCATCGGCAAGACAATCGACGTCGTGGCGCTCGTGGGTACCGTCTTCGGCGTGGCCACCTCGGTCGGCCTCGGTACCCTGCAGATCAACGCGGGCCTGGCGGAACTCTTCGGCATCGCGATGTCGCCGGTCGTCCAGGTGCTCATCATCGCGGTCGTCACGTCCGTGGCCTGCATCTCCGTGGCCCTGGGGCTGGAGAAGGGCATCAAGCGGCTGTCCAACCTCAACATCGCCATGGCGATCGCCCTGCTGCTGTTCATCCTCGTCACGGGCCCGACCCTGTTCCTGCTCAAGGGCACGGTCGAGTCGCTGGGCGTCTATCTCGCCACGCTGCCGGAGCTGGCCCTGTGGAACAACGTCTTCCCCGCCAGTGACGACCTGGAATCGTGGCAGAACACGTGGACCGTCTTCTACTGGGCGTGGACCATTACGTGGTCGCCGTTCGTGGGCATCTTCATCGCCCGGATCAGCCGCGGCCGCACCATCCGTCAGTTCGTCTTCGGCGTCCTCGGCCTGCCGGTGGGCTTCTCGGTCCTGTGGTTCGGGATCTTCGGTATGGCCTCGTTCCATGTCGAGTTGTTCGGCTCGGGCGGGCTGACCGAGGCGGTGGTCGACGAGGGTGACATCCCGGGTGCGCTCTTCGCGTTCCTGTCGAACTACCCGCTCGCGACGTTCCTGTCCGGTCTCGCGGTCGTCCTCGTCGTCATCTTCTTCACCACGTCCGTGGATTCCGCGGCGATGGTCGTGGACATGATCGCGTCCGGGAAGGACGACGACGTCCAGGTCTCGCCCACCCATCAGCGCGTGATCTGGGGCGTGCTCATGGGCGCGGTCGGTGCCACGATCCTGGCGGGTACCGGCGAGGGCGGTCTGACCGCCCTTCAGGAGGTCATCACGGTCGTCGGTCTGCCGTTCTTCGTGGTGGGCTTCGTGATGATGTACAGCCTCGTGCGGGGTATCAGCAACGATCTCGGCGAGCGGCCGCCCACGGTGACCCGCCAGTGGCGCCGTGCGTACTCGCCGGAGGCGCTCGAGCGGAACGAGCACTCGCCGTCGCCCGAACCTGTCCACCCGCTGCATCACATCCCGGACTCCGAGCAGGATGACGGGGCGCCGTCGGACGCCACCGAGGAGGGCTCGGCCAGCGGGGAGGGCTAGTGTCCGCGCACGTCGAGCATGGTCATGCCCGCGTGCATCTCCCAGACGAGGATCTCGGCGCCCTGCGCGCCGGCGGCGACGCGTCGCCCGCCCGTGGCGGTGAGGCGCGCGGCGTCGCCGGTGTCCAGGGCGCCCTCGCCTTCCAGGGTGACCGACCCGAGTGGGACGTAGAGGTGGAGATAGGGCGCGTCGGGGAGCTCGACGGTGCGTCCGGGTGTGAGCCGGGCGGCGTGGAGCGCGGACGTGCGGTTGCGGATCCGGATGGCGGCGCGGTCCGCGTGGGTGGGAAGGCCCCCGGCGACGACGACGAGGTGGTTCTCGAGCTCGCGCGGGTCGATCTCCATTTGTTCGTAGCCGGGTTGCTCACCGGTCGTGTCCGGCACGACCCACATCTGGACGAGGTGGACCGGTTCGGCGGGGGTGTCGGCACGGAGCGAGCCGTCGCGCCAGCCGTCGTTGCGTTCGGAGTGCAGGATCCCCGAGCCCGCGCTCATCCGCTGGGCGAGCCCCGGGTAGATGACGCCGCTGTGGCCCTCTGAGTCCTGGTGGACCAGCGAGCCGGACAGGACCCACGTGACGATCTCCATGTCGCGGTGCCCGTGGGTGTCGAAGCCGGTGCCGGGCGCGATGTGGTCGTCGTTGTTGACCAGCAGTCGCCCGAAGTGCGTGTTCATCGGGTCCTGGTAGCGGCCGAAGGAGAACGAGTGCTGCGAGTCCAGCCAGCCGCCCCGGTCGCGGGACCGCGCACGGGAGCGGTGGATCTCGACGCCGGGGACGAGCGCGGGCACGGTGACCTCCTCGGGACATGGCGGGCCCTGTGCGAGCGCCGCCGGCTCCGGTGACGCATCAACTATAGCGGCGGGGTGGCCGCGCCGCGCCGGGGATGGCCCGCGCCGCATCGGGGTCGCCCGCACCCGCACCGGGGCCGGGGGTCGCCCGCACCGGGGTCGCCCGCACCCGCACCGGGGTCGCCCGCACCCCCGGGCCGGGGGTCGCCCCGATCTGCGCCGAGTGGTCACAAGCGCAGGGCCGACGGGGTCGCGACCGGCGCAAACGTGATCGGATTCGACCGTTCGGCGCTACCCCGCCGGCTGACGGGCGGGATCCGGTGGCATCCGAGTAGGGGGATGGTTAGCGTTCGGAGTCGCACATCAGAACGGGCGTCCAGGTTTCTGGGTGGAAGTACCCGCGGGCGACCATGCTCGCAGGTACCGTGACAGGAGTCACATTTATCGACGGAGGGTAGAGGATGTTGCAGAACGCGCTGATCGCCACGGTTCGAGTGAGTGTGGCCACCTACGCCGGGGTGACGCAGCTCCTCGTGGACAACACGCTCGGCCGCGTACTCGACACGAACCCGGACAAGGTCCGCTAGGCGCCGGTCGACCCCTGAGGTGCGCCCGTTTCGGCCTCCGGGGTGGCATCACGGACCTCGCCGACGAGTCGGGCGAGCACGTCCTCCAGAACCACGAGACCCGACGGGCCGGCTGCGGAGGTGTCGTCCGCGGCGTCATCGCGGTCGACGACCCCCAGGTGGGCCCGGGCCCGCTGCATGGTGGCCAGCACGT
Source organism: Dietzia papillomatosis NBRC 105045 (assembly GCF_001570845.1). Lineage (NCBI taxonomy): Bacteria > Bacillati > Actinomycetota > Actinomycetes > Mycobacteriales > Dietziaceae > Dietzia > Dietzia papillomatosis. The sequence continues at coordinate 4,155 of NZ_BCSL01000011.1, forward strand.
CGTCCAGTGGCGTGTCGGGCGACACCGAGCCGAGCCGGCGGATCCGCTCGGGGCGCAACGGGCGGGACGGGTCGTCGGCCAGGACGTCCTTGACGTGGACTTACCCCACGTACCGGCCGTCGCGGAGCACGGGGAACCGAGAATGCCCGGTGCGGACGCACAGCTGTTGTATCTCGCCGGTCGTGAGGTCCGCGTCCACCGCGTCGACCTCATCGAGCGGTCGGAGCACATCCGCCGCGGTGATGTGATCGAACCCCAGCGCGCCCGCGAGGAGGGTGGTCTCGTCCTCGTCCAGCAGGCCCGATTCGCCGGCCGCCGCGACCATCCCGCGCATCTGGTCCACCGTGACCGTGGTGTCCACCTCGGACTTCGGCTCGACGCGTAGGACGTGGCGCACGACGAGGTCGGCGGTCTTGTTCATCAGCCAGATGGCGGGCAGGAACACCAGGACGAACACCCGCAGGACCGGACCCAACAGCAGCGCGGCGGCGGCGGGCCGTGCGATCGCCATGTTCTTGGGCACCATCTCGCCGAGCACCATGTGCAGGAACGTGACGATGAGCAGGGCGATCACCAGCGCGATGGGGTGCGCGAACCCGGTCGACACCCCCAGCCACTCCAGCGGCCTCTCGATGAGGTGCGCGATGGCGGGCTCGCCGACAGCGCCGATGAGGAGGGAACACGCGGTGATCCCGAGCTGCGTGGCGGCCAGCGAGAGCGACACGTTCTCCATGCCACGCAGTGACCACCGGGCGCGGGTGCTGCCCCGGGCCGCGCGGGGCTCGAGGTGGTCGCGGCGCGCGGAGACCATCGCGAACTCGGCGGCCACGAAGAAGCCGTTGCCCAGCAGGAGGGCGGCGAGCACTAGGATCGCGACGCCGTCACTCATCGGACTCCTCCGTCCCCGCGTCGCCGGAGTCGTCCGGCTCGCCGCGCAGGACCGTCGCCCGGACCCGCTCGGCCCGGTAGTCGCTCACCGTCTCGACCCGCAGCCGCACACGGGCCCGGGTGGGGAGGTCGTCGCGGTCGCGGTGCTCGTGGTCGTGGGCCTCCAGCTCCACCTCGTCTCCGACCTCGGGGAGGCGGTCCGCCGATTTTGACAGCACCCCGGACAGGGTCGACGCGGCGCCCGCCGGGGGGATCTCCAGCCGCAGGATCGCGCCCAGTTCGTCGGGCCGCATCATCCCGCCGACCAGGACCGTGTCGTCGTCGATCCGCTCGTGCGTGCGGGACGCGCGGTCCTGCTCGTCGTCGATCTCGCCGACGATCTCCTCCACCAGGTCCTCGAGCGTGACGATCCCCGCGGTACCGCCGAACTCGTCCACGACCACCGCCATCTGCAGATCGGTCTGCCGTAGCAGCCGCATCAGGGGATCGAGGGTCATCATCTCCGAGACCACGGTCGGCTCGGCGGCGATGTCGCGCACCGGAGTGCGGTCCCGCTCATCGGGGTCCACGGCCAGCGCCTGGCGGTAGTGGACGACGCCCACCACCTCGTCGACGGTGCCGCCGAGGACGGGGAAGCGGGACCGGCCGGTCGCGGCGACGGTGTCCAGCAGGTCCTGCGCAGTGTGGTCGCGAAGAAACGTCACGAGCGGCCTGGGCACCATCGCGTCGGCCGCCCGGTGCTCGCCGAACGAGATCGACCGGGTCACGAGCTCGGCGGTGTGCGGGTCCATCACGCCCTCGCGTCCCGACCGCGCCGCCGACGCCCGCAGCTCCTCGGGGGAGCGGGCGTCACCCGGTTCCTCCGTCGGGGTGAACCCGAGCAGGCGCAGCACCTGGTTGGCCGAGGCGTTGAGGGCGGTGACCAGCCAACCGAACACGGTCATGAACGTGCGCTGCGGATGCACGACCAGCCTCGCCACCTGCATGGGTGCGGCGATGGCCCAGTTCTTGGGGACGAGCTCGCCGAAGACCATCTGGAGGAAGGTGACGACGACGAAGGCCGCCGTCATCGCGATACCGCGGGCGGCGGCCTCCGGCATTCCGGACAGGCCCAACGCGCCGGTGAGCAGTTCCCCGACGGAGGGGCCCGTGAGGTATCCCGCCACGAGGCTGCTGACCGTGATGCCGAGCTGGGCCCCCGACAGGTTCGTCGAGGTCTTCGAGAGCGAGGAGTCCAGGGCCGCGGCGACGCGATCGCCCTCCGAGCCGGCGGCGCGGACGTCGTCCCGGTTGACGGTGAGGAACCCGAACTCGACCCCGACGAACAGCGCGTTCGCTGCGATGAGCAGGACCAGCGCCAGCGTGAGGAGGAGTGCGACGGTCACCGGTCGACCGGGCTACTGACCGTCGGCCGTGCCGTCGGAGCCGCCGACGGCGTGGTCCGGCTGCTCGGGGGTCCGGTACACCTTCGACTGCTCGGCCCGGTCGGCTGAGCTCTCACCGGACGCGCCGGTGGCCGCGTCGCCGGCGGCGTGCCCGGTGTCGCCGGCGGTCGAGGGCCGGGACGCCGGGGCGCGACCCTCCTCGTCGGTGCCTCGGGTGGTGCTCCCGTCACCGGCGCCGGAGCCGTCGACGGTGTTGCCGAGCTCCTCCGGCGACTCGTCGGGCACGCGGGCGTCGTTCTCGGGTCGGGTCGAGTCGGTCACGGTCGCCTCCGGGGGTCGTCGGTGGGTCGTGCTGTGTGGTGCCTCGGTCTGTGGTGTCGACCCTAGCCGTGTCCGCCACGGCCCGTCGGGCTCTCGCGGCGTCACAGGTGTGCCTTAGTCTGGTGCCCATGTCGGACAATCCCTTCGGTCGGGTCATCACCGCGATGGTGACCCCCATGCACGACGACGGCTCGATCGACTTCGACGCGCTGCAGCGACTCGCGGTCCATCTCGCCGACCACGGCCACGACGGTCTGCTGGTCAACGGCACGACCGGCGAGTCGGCCACCACTACGGACGACGAGGACTACGACAGCGTCGCCGCGGTCGTCGAGGCCGTCGGCGACCGCGTGCAGGTCATGGCCGGATGCGGCACCAACGACACCGAGCACTCCATGCGAGCGGCCCGCGAGATGGTGGCGAGGGGTGCGGACAGCCTGCTCGTGGTGACCCCGTACTACAACAAGCCCACACAGCACGGGATCGTCGAGCACTTCCGGATGATCGCCGAGGCCGCCGACCGGCCGGTGATGGCGTACGACATCCCGGGGCGCACCGGCACCGCGCTGGCCACCGACACCATCCGTCGGCTCGCGGAGATCCCCCACGTGCGGGCGGTCAAGGACGCCAAGGGGGACCTGTTCGAGGCCAGCCGCCTCATGGCCGAGACCGACCTGCTCTGGTACTCGGGTGACGACGTGCTCAACCTGGCGTTCCTGGCCCTCGGCGCCACGGGGATCGTCTCGGTGGTCGGCCACGTCGCCGGCGACGACTACCGGGCGATGATCGACGCCGTGGACGCGGGCGACCTGCCGCGGGCCCGCGAGATCCACACGCGCCTCATCCCGGGCGTGGACGCCATCATGCACACCTCGCAGGGCGCCATCCAGGTCAAGGCCGCGCTGAAGATGGCCGGTCTCATCGGCTCGGACCGCCTGCGCATGCCGCTGCTCCAGGGGCCGCCCGAGCATCAGGCCAAGCTGCGCGACGGGCTGGCCGCCGCCGGGCTGGCCTGACGGGTCGCTCCTAGCGGAACGCCGCGGCCTCCGTGCACCGCCGCCACAACGCGGCGGCGGTGGCACGGTCGTGCGAACGGCGGCTCGACCGGGTGAGGTGCGGGTGCCCCCGCAGACCACCGAGGCGGTCCGGTCCGACGAACGCCCCGCCCGGCACGTCGGGCACCGTCGCGGCGTAGAGCACGGACAGCGCGCCCGTCTCCGGTGACAGGCCCGCCCAGGTGAGGGAGTTGCCGAGTGCGAAGAACCGGTCGGCGACAGGGTTGCCGCTCTGCCGGATGAGTTCGGTCGCGGTGTAGCCGGGATGCGCGGCGACCGAGCGGAGGCCGCCGCCGGCCCGCTCGAAGTGCCGCTGCCACTCGTAGGCCAGCATGATGCACGCCAGCTTGGAGTTCGCGTACGCGGCCATCGGCCGGTAGCCGCGGACGTCCATGCCGAGGTCGTCGGTGTCGACCCGCCCCATCAGATGCGCGAGGGAGCCCAGCCAGACCACGCGGTCCGTCAGGATCGGCTCGAGGCCCAGGGTGAGCGCGTGGTGGCCGAGGACGTTGACCCCGAACTGCATCTCGTGGCCCTGCGCCGTGCGGGCGTGCGGGATGTTCATCACGCCGGCGTTGTTGATGAGGACGTCGACCCGGCCGCCACCGGACCGTGCCGCGTCGGGCGCCGAGGCCTCCGCCCGCATGGCGGCGACGAACTCGTCGACCGAGTCCAGATCGGCCATGTCCAGCCGGCACACACGCGCTCGCTCGCGCGAAGCCTCAGGAAGGGTCGCGCGCGCCGCCTCTGCCTTCTCCAGGTTCCGGCAGGCCATCACGACCCGGGCCCCCCGCGCCGTGAGCGCGGCCGTCGTGGCCAGCCCGATGCCCCCGTTGGCGCCGGTCACCACGAACGTCCGCCCGGTCTGGTCGGGGATGTCGACGGCGGACCATCTGCGGGATCGTGTCATGAAGATCAGTCAACCAGCCGCGCCTGCCCTGCGGTGGTGCTCTCCTGTGGTAACGCGGGGATATCGTCCGCGATCTCTTTGTGACACACTCGTCGGGGTGCGTGAGTCCCACAGGCCACACGCCTCCCTCACCGTTCGAGATCCCGGAGTACCTCCATGACGTTCGACCGCCGATCCTTCCTCCGTCGCGCAGGCCTCAGCGCGGCCGGGGCCGGCGCCATCGCCGCGGGCCTGACCCCCGCGGTGGGCGCTCAGTCCTCCATCCCCGCCGAGATCGGTGCCCTGCCGGGCGCGGGAGCCGGGGTCCCGGTCGGCACGCTGCTCGACTACGCCTCCGGCCCGCCGTCGGCGGCGTCGGTCCGCGCGGCCGGCCACATGGGTGCCGTGCGCTACTGCTCTAACCGCCGCCCCGGCGCCGAGTGGATGTCCGGCAAGCCGCTCCTGCGCCGCGAGGTCGACGACTTTCGTGCCCACGGACTGAACATGGTCTCCTGCTACCAGTACGGTCGCGCCGAGACCGCGGACTGGAAGGGCGGCGCCGGCGCCGGCGATCACCACGCGCCCATCGGCATCCGCATCCACCGGGAGGCCGGCGGGCCGTCGGGCGTGCCGATGTACGTGGCGATCGACGACAACCCCACCCGCTGGCAGTTCGACAACCAGATCCGCCCGTACCTCGAGCGCTGGCGCGCCCACCTGCACGGCTCGGGCATGAAGCTCGGCGTGTACGCCAACGCGCCGACGATCGACTGGTGCCGGCAGATCGGCCTCGGGCAGTACTTCTGGCAGCACGACTGGGGTTCCGGTGGGCGGCTCAACCCGGCCGCGACGATCCACCAGCTGCCCGTGGCGCAGCAGGTCACCGTCGGCGGTGTGGTGTCCGACCTCAACCGCGTCTACGCGCTGGACTACGGCCAGTGGTGGCCGATCGACCCGCTCGCGCTCGCGCAGTCGGCGCTGGGCAGCTCGATCTGACCGACCGGCGACGCTTCGGCACGCCCCGGCGTCGTCCGCGTCCGCGATCCCGCGGCCGGCGACACCGGGGCGCACTGCTATCCGGCGACGGTCACTCGACGGTGATCTCGCCCATCGTGCCCCACTGATCGCCCTCCGCCGGGGTGTTGATGATGCGCGGCGTTCGCTCGAGGTACCGGGCGGCTGACCCCGTGAACTGCTGGAAGTGGTCCGACTGCACATGCAGGGCCGGCGCGTCGCCCTCGCGGAACGCCTCGCACAGCAGGTAGGTGTTCGGGGACTCCGGCGAGCGGTACCAGTCGAACCACAGGTTGCCCGCCTCGGCGCGGGTGGCCTCGGTGAACTCGCGGGTGATCTCGAGCCAGGAGTCGGCGAACTCGGGTTTGACGTCAAAGCGCACGTTGATGAGGATCATGTCCCCATCCTGCCGGGCCCGGCGAGGGTCGTCGAGGCGTGGCTCGGCACGGGCGATTCGGCCGTGACTCGCCCGGCGTCGCCGCACACGCCTACCCTGTATCAGGTGACCATCGAGCTGAGCATCGAGAACCCGTGCGTCCCGCAGGCGGAGGCCGACTCCTCCGTCCGCGCCGTCTGGAACCGCTTGTCGCTCGACGCGACCTCGAGCCGGAACGAACCGCTGATCGCGGGTCTAGTCCTGGATCTCATCGACGGGTGCGACGACCTCGGTGAATCCCTGGCGCGGCTCGCCGCGTCCCGGATCGCGACGCCCGAGATCGGCCGCCACGTCCTGGAGAAGGAGATCCGGGCGGTGCTGGTCGAGCACCCCCACGTCCTCGACGCCGTGGCCGCGGACCTCGTGGTGAGCTACGAGAGGAACCCGGCCTACCCCAACTATCTGGTGCCCTATCTCTTCGCCAAGGGTTTCCTCGGGCTCCAGGTGCACCGCGTCGCCCACGAGATGTGGAACTCCGGTCGCGTGATGGCCGCGTCGTTCCTACAGAGCCGCATCTCCGAGGTCTTCGCGATGGACATCCACCCGGCCGCGCGGGTGGGCTCGGGCATCCTCGTCGACCACGCCACGGGCATCGTCGTGGGGGAGACCTGCGTGATCGGCGACGGCGTCTCGATCCTCCAGGGCGTCACCCTCGGCGGCACGGGGAACGAGGACGGCGACCGGCATCCCAAGATCGGTTCCGGTGTCCTCCTCTCGGCGGGCTCGATCGTGCTCGGCAACGTCCGCGTCGGCGACTGCTCGAAGGTCGCCGCCGGTTCGGTCGTCCTGCACGAGGTCCCGCCCCACACCACCGTGGCGGGAGTGCCCGCCAAGGTCGTCCGCCGCCACGCGGATTTGCTGGTCCCCGCCGAGCGGATGGACCAGGAGATCGACCCGCGGGGATAGGGCAGCGAGCCGATGCGGGTCCTTGTGGTCGACGACGAGCCGGCGCTGCGCGAGAGCCTGCGCCGCGGCCTGGCCGCGGGCGGGTGGTCCGTGGAGACCGCCCCCGATGGCGAAGCCGGTCTCGAGATGGCCTGCGGCGACGACTTCGACGTCGTCGTGCTGGACATCATGATGCCGCGCCGCAGCGGATACGAGGTGGTCCGCGAGATGCGGCAGCGCGGCATCTGGACCCCGGTGCTCATGCTCACCGCCAAGGACGGCGAGTACGACGAGGCCGACGCGTTCGACCTCGGAGCCGACGACTACCTGGTCAAGCCGTTCTCGTTCGTCGTCCTCGAGGCCAGGCTCCGGGCCCTCGTGCGCCGCGGCGCACCCGAACGCCCCGCCACCTTCGAGGCCGGTGACCTCGTCGTGGACCCCGCCGCCCGCGAGGTCCGCCGGGGCGACACCCGGATCAGCGTGACCGCCAGGGAGTACGCGGTGCTCGAGTACCTCATCCGCAACCGCAACCAGGTGGTGTCCAAGGCGCAGATCATGCGGGCCGTGTGGGACTCCGCCTACGACGGGGACGACAACATCGTCGAGGTCTACGTCGGCTACCTGCGCCGCAAGATCGACGCCCCGTTCGGGGCCCACGCCATCGAGACCGTCCGCGGCCAGGGTTACCGACTGGTCGACAGCCAGGTCACTCCGTCAGGGACAGCGCCTCGCGGTACGTGAGCTTGCGGCCGGTCTGCATGATCGACCGGCGGTAGACCCGCTCGGCGATCCGGATGATCACCGCGGCGGTGACGAGCGTGATCACGGTGGCGACGGCCGGCTCCCACCACGACGCCGTGCCGGCGACCAGGCGGATCGGCATCGTCACCGTCGACATGATGGGCACGTAGGAGCCGATGACCTGCCACGTGTCCTGCAGGAAGAGGCCTCCGAAGAACACGATCATGATGACCGTGAGCAGGGGCGAGGTCGTGGTCTGGACGTCCTCGGCGCGGGTGGCCATCGCGCCGGCGACGGCGAACAGGCACGCCAGGGCGACGAAGCCGATGACGAAGAGCACCAGGTACCAGACCGCCGCGCCGGCGACCGACGGCAGCAGGGTGGCGTAGTCGGTGAAGCTGAGGCCGATCAGGCCGATGGCCACGAAGATCACCATCTGCCCCAGGGCGAGGGCCGTGGCGCCGACGACCTTGCCGACGAGCAGCTGCCGCAGCGGGATGGCGGCGGCGAGGATCTCGACGATCCGCGACTGCTTCTCCTCCACGACGCTATTGGCGATGGCGTAACCGAAGAGGATCGCCGCCATGTAGAAGAGGAAGACGAACACGAACCCGGCGATCACCTGAATCCCTTCGTCGTCCGCCCCGTCGGCCTCGAGGAGACGCTCCTCGACGATCGAGCCCGCCGTGAGATCGGCGACGGTGGTCCCGGCGGCCGCGGCGTTGCGCTCGAGTGCAGCGGTCGCCACCGTCGCGCTGACCGCGGCGGCGATGTCGGAGTCGACGCCGTCCGAGCCGACGAGCGTCCATGCCCCCTGCTCGCCGAGGAGGGCCGCATCGACGTCGCCGTCGCGGACCGCCTGTTCGGCCGCCGCGGGATCCGCCACCTGCTCGGTCTCGAGTCGCACGGTGGGCGCGCCCGCGGTCGCCGAGGAGTCGGTGTCCTCGTCGTCGGCGGCGTCGGCCCGCGCGTTCGTCTGCTCGACGATCGTCACCGCGTCGCCCGAGACGACGGCGATCCGCTTCTCCCCGTCGTCTCCGCCCAGCAGGAACGACACCCCGAACGCGACGATGAAGATCGCGATGGTCGTGAGGGTGGAGATGATGAAGTTCCGGTCGCGCAGTTTGACCATGATCTCGCGCCCGGCGACGATCCGCCATGCGGCGTCCGTGGAGCGGGGCCCGGTGGAGGCGTCCTCGTGGTCGGCCGACGACGGGCGTCGTGTGAGGGGGGTGGTGGTCATGAGGTCACCTCGCGGTAGATGTCGGACAGGCTGGGCACGACCCGGGCGAGCTCGCTGACGCTGCCGCGGGCCATCGCCTCACGCAGGACGAGGTCCGTGCTCCCCGGGCCCTCGAGTTCGAGCAGTGCGGCCGGGCCGTCGACGTCCACGACGTGGACGCCGGGCAGCGCACGGACCCAGCCGGCGTCCCCGCCCACGACGAGGCGGTGCAGCACCCGGCCCCGGCTGCGGAGTTCGGACACGGTCCCGGTCGACACGACCCGCCCGCGGGCCAGGACGACGAGCTGGTCGCAGAGCCGCTCGACGAGATCGAGCTGGTGGGAGGAGAACAGGACGGGCACGCCCCGGGTGGTGTGCTCGCGGAGGAGGTCGACCATGGAGTCCACCGCCGCCGGGTCCAGTCCGGAGAACGGCTCGTCGAGGACGAGGAACTCGGGCTCCCCGATGACGGCGGCCGCGATCTGGACGCGCTGCTGATTGCCGAGTGAGAGCGACTCGAGCTTGTCGCTCGTGCGCTCTCCCAGGCCGAACCTGTCGAGGAGTTCGAGCGCGGTCTGCCTGGCGCCCGCCGCGCTGCGGCCCTGTAGCCGGCCGAGGTAGACGAGCTGGTCGAGGATCGGCTGCTTCGGGTACAACCCCCGCTCCTCCGGCATGTAGCCGAACGTGCGCCGGTCCGCGACCGTGACCTCGCGACCCGCCCACGTCACCGTTCCGGCGGTGGGCTGGAGGACGCCCATGATCATGCGCATCGTGGTGGTCTTGCCGGCGCCGTTGCCGCCGACGAAGCCGGTCATCGCCCCGGCGGGGACCTCGAAGGTCACGCCGTCGACGGCGAGGTTGTCGCCGAATCGTCTGGTCAGTCCGTTGACTCCGAGCATTCGTGCCCTCCCTGGTGCCGGTCTACTGCTCACGCTAGGCCCGGGTCCGGGGTCGGCGGATCAGCCCACGGGATGATCTGACGCGGACGGCGGCGGAGAGATCTCCTCCTCGGGGGGGAGGGCGGCGTCAGGAAGAGGGTGGCCTCGAGGGGAAGGGACCGGGCGGGCTCAGTCGCCGGGGTGGACCAGGCCGACCTCGTAGGCCAGGACCACCGCCTGGACGCGGTCGCGCAGGTGGAGCTTGGCCAGGCAGGAGGAGACGTGGGTCTTGACCGTCGCCTCGCCCACGACCAGTTCGTCGGCGATCTCGGCGTTGGACAGCCCCCGCGCGACCAGGCGCAGCACCTCGGTCTCGCGGGCGGTGAGTCCGGCGAGCTCGGATGCGCGCGGCCCCGGCCGCCCGGCATCCGGGGCGTCGTCGGTCGGGGGCGGGGCCGCCAGTCGCTCGATGACCCGGCGCGTGACCTCGGGCGCGAGCAGGGCGTGGCCGTGGCCCACCGCCCGGATGCCGTCGACCAGGTCGTCGGGGTCGGAGTTCTTGAGCAGGAAGCCGCTCGCGCCGGCCCGCAGGGCGTCGAACAGGTAGTCGTCCCGGTCGAAGGTGGTGAGGATGAGGACCTTGGCCAAGTGCTCTCCGGTGATGGTCTCCGTGGCGGCGATGCCGTCGGTCCCCGGCATCTGGACGTCCATCAGCACGACGTCCGGACGGAGGCGGCGGCACTTCTCGATCGCCGTCGCACCGTCCGCCGCGTCGCCGACGACGTCGATGTCCGGCTCGACGCCGAGCATCATCGAGAACCCGGAGCGCATGAGCGCCTGATCGTCCACGACGAGAACCCGGAGCACGCCGGCGCGGGCGGCCTCGTCGGTGTGCTCGCTGCCGGCGCGCGGTCGGTCGTTCGTCCCGGGCACGGTCACTCCTCGCCGCCGTCGGTGTCCGGCCGGTACGGCAGCCGCACGCGGACGCGGTAGCCGCCGGTCACCCGCGGACCGATCTCGCACTCCCCGCCGTGCGAGCGGACCCGTTCCCGCATCCCGAGCAGGCCGAGGCCGCTGCCCGAGGTCCCGGTGCGCGGCCGCCCGTCGTCGAGGACCTCGACTTCCGCGTACGGGGTGCGATCAGGGCCCTCCCCGGTACGCAGCACGATACCGGCGCGGTGCGCGGTGGAGTGGCGCCGGACGTTGGCCAGGGCCTCCTGGGCCGTCCGGTACAGGGACAGGCCGATGATGGGCGGGACCTCCTCGAGCGGATGCCCGGCGTCGGCGGCCACGGAGACGGTGGTGGAGAAGCCGGCCGTGTCGTGGGAGGCGGCCAACCGCGCGACGTCCGCGAGCCCGTGACCGGCGGACCGGGACGCCTCGCCCGTCGGCCGGGACGGCTCAGCCGTCGGCCGGGACGCGTCGCCCTCGGAGCGGGACCCCGGGTCGTCGGACCGGAGGGCGTCGAGCAGGGCCCGCATCTCCGCGACAGCCGAGCGCGAGGAGTCCTCGATCGTGCGCAGAGCGCCCGCGGCGGAGTCGGGATCACGGTCCATGACACGGCGCGCGGCGGCGGCCTGGACCCCGATCGCCGCGACGTGGTGGGCGATCACGTCGTGCAGCTCGCGGGCGATGCGTAGACGCTCCTCCACCACGGCCCGATCCCGCAGGGCCTCTGCCTGCTCCTCGATCGTCCGGGCCTGCTCCGCGAGGTCGTGCCGACGGCGGGCGCCGCGCCATGAGGCGATGCCGAGCGCGGTCGCCCCGCCGAAGTAGGCGATGTTGATCAGCACGGTGTACAGGAGATAGGCGGGGACCGGCGGGAGGAGGCCGCTCGAGCGGTCGACGTCGTCCACGGCGTCGAGTATCTGCTGCATCCCCGAACCCAGGGCGGTGTACCAGACCATCCACACCGCCAGGGCGGCGGTGATGCCCGCGGCGACGCCGATGAGGGCCCGCCGGTCGCGGGCCCAGGCGACCGCGGAGTAGACCCCGACGAAGTACAGCACCTGCTGCGAGACCTGCCCCATCACCAGCGGCATGACGCTGCCGACCACCAGCAGGTGCGCGGTGGCGCCGATACCGGTCGTGAGCGGGAAGCGGCGGCGGACCGCCAGCAGGGCCGCCACGCTGGCCATGGCCAGGTACTGGGCCCAGACCGGCGCGCTCTCGTCGGCCAGGACGCCCATGCTCCGCAGGATCTCCACGCCGACCGCCGAGCACGCGAACACCACCAGGGCGAGGACCGCGTCGGCGCGGAGGTAGTGCTCCGGCAGGGGGCGGATCCATGCGTCCTCGGCGTCGAACAGGCGGTTCAGACGGTCCAGCACGAGAAGTGAGCCTATCGGGTGGCCGGGCGGCCCTGCTCGCCGTCCGGTTCGTCTCCCGGCTCGTCCAGCGGCTCGACCGGCAGCTCGACGACGAACCGCGCGCCGCCGCCGGGCGCGTCCTCCGCCCGCACCGAGCCGCCGTGGGTCCGCGTGATCTCGGAGACGATCGCCAGGCCCAGCCCCGACCCGCCCGTGCCCCTCGCGCGGTCCGCGTCCAGGCGGGCGAAGCGATCGAACACCGATTTCCGCTGGTCGGGGGGGACGCCCTCGCCGTCGTCGTCGACGATGATCACGGCGCGCGGGGCTCCGGTACCGGACCGGTCGACGGTGAGGCGCAGCGACACGCGCTCGCGTGCGTGTCGGCGGGCGTTGTCGACGAGGTTGCGCACGACGCGTTGGAGGGCGTCGGGGTCGCCCACCAGTCGCGCGGGCTCGACCGAGACCGCCACCTCGAGTCCTCCCGCGTCACCGGGGCCGGCGAGGCCGCGCAGGCGCGCGGCTTCCGACAGGACGACGTCGTCGAGGTCCACGTCGTCGCGCCGCAATGGCATTCCACGCTCGTCGCTCTTGGCGAGCAGGAGCAGGTCCTCGACCATCGCGCGCATCCGCTCCACCTCCGGCAGGAGCAGTTCGTTGACGGTCTCGACGTCCACCGGGGTGCCGGAGGTGGAGGCCAGCTCGAGCATGGTGGACAGCGTGGACAGTGGGCTTCGCAGCTCGTGGGAGGCGTCGCCGACGAAGGCCACCTGGGCGGTGCGGGCCGCGTCGAGGCGGGCGAGCATCTCGTTCATGGTGCGGGCCAGGCGCGCGATCTCGTCCTCGGCCTCCGGCACCGGCACCCGCTCGCCGCGGCCGGAGACGGAGATCTCGGCGACGCGGGTGCGGATCGACTCGACCGGCCGCAGCACCCGGCCCATGGCGTAGTAGACGAACCCGGCGGTCGCGAGCCCGGCGACGGGCACGAACGACAGGAAGAGCACCGCGCCGGCGGCCAGGACGGTGTCGTACCGGTCGCTGTCGGTGCCCACGTCCACGGCCAGCGTCACCCCGCGCATGTCCACGCCGACGGACGTGACCCGCAGGTCGGTGCCGTCGGGGGCGTCGACCTGGCGGCGGAGGATCTCGCCGGGAGCCGGGACGGGCAGGGCGGGGACGGTCTCGAGCCCGCGGGTGACCTGGCCGGCCAGGACGCGGCCGTCGGGGGCGACGATGCGCACCAGGTCCACGCCGGACAGCGGTTCGGAGACCAGTTCGAGGGAGGCCTGCGGGCCGCGGGCGGCCAGCCTGTTCGCCACGTCGACCGCGCGGTCGCGCGCCGCCGAGTCGATCGCGCCGTGCACCGCCGAGCGCAGCAACAGCCAGGCACCGCCCGCCGCAAGGGCCAGCACCAGCATGACGATCGCGGTGGCGATCACCGTCGTGGCGACCCGGATGGGCCAGCGGCGGGGGGTCGTCAGGAACTCGGGGGTCAGGGGCACGTCTCCATTGTGCGGTGCGCCGGGGGCCCGGACGGGCGGGAACGCGGGCCGGGGGCGCGACTAGAACACGTGTTAGCGTCGCCGGGTGAGAGAATCGCAGCACAACGGCCCCGAGCCCCGCCTCGGCCTGACGTTCAGTGAGAACCCGGACGGCACGGTGAGCTGGCACCAGCCGGTCTCGGACCAGTTCGTCGACCCGTCCGGCCGCTTCGCCACCGGCGGCCTGGCCGTGCTGGTGGACTCGGGGCTCGGCGCGGAGAACCACCGCCGCCGCCCCAGCGGGAAGTGGACCGTCACCACCGAGCTGCGCCTGGATCTGATCGGCGCGCCGCGGGAGGGCTCGACCGGCCTGGGGATCCGCGCGGACCACCTGGGGCACGACGGTCACTGCCTCACCACGCGCGGTGAGGTCGTCGACGACGACGGCGAGGTGATCGCCTCGGGACTGGTCAAGACCATGGAGTTCGCGGCGGGCGTGGACGCGGAGGGATATGACGACGAGCCGCCGTGGCCGTCCGCGCTCGAGCCGGGGACGCTGGCCGAGGTGCTGTGTCTGACGTTGAGCGAGCGGGGCGACGGGGACGGCGGCCGCGTGGTGGAGGGCGTCATCGCGCCGGAGCCGACGCTCGCCAACCCCCTGGGCAATCTGCACGGGGGCGTGTTCGCGGCGGCCGCGGAGGTCGTCGGCGCCGCGGTCTTCTCGCACGAGCGCGACGTCAGCTCCTCCTCGCTGGACGTGCGGTACGTGCGGCAGATCCCGCTGGTGCAGCCGGTGACGGTCCGCGCCGAGGTGCTGCACGACGGTCGGAGCTGGGGGATCTCGCAGGTCACGACGCGGGACGAGCGGGGCCGGGTGTGCGCGGTGGCGACGGTCACGGTCTATGGCCGCCGGTAAGTCGTTGTCACGTCACTCACGTAGTATGGACGGGTAAGAATCAGTCCGTACGACGAGAGGGGACGCATGAAGATCGGCATCATCCTGGGCAGCATCCGCGAGGAGCGGACCGGCAAGTCCGTGGCCGAGTGGGTCGCGCAGCAGGCCCGCGACCGGCAGGACGCGACCTATGAGCTCGTCGATCTCAAGTCCTTCGACATCCCCCTGCTGACCTCGGCCACCGTGCCGGGCGCGGCGAACAAGCAGTACGAGGACGAGCGGGTCCAGCGCTGGAGCTCGGCCATCGACTCCTACGACGCCTTCGTCTTTGTGACCCCCGAGTACAACCACAGCGTCCCCGGCGGTCTGAAGAACGCCTTCGACTCGCTCGGGAACGAGTGGGCCGACAAGCCCGTCGCGTTCGTCTCCTACGGTGCCGAGGGTGGTGTGCGCGCGGTCGAGCACTGGCGGCAGATAGTGGCCAACTTCCGCATGTTCGGCGTGCGTCAGCAGATCTCGCTGAGCCTGTTCACCGAGTTCGGCCCCGAGGGCGTCCGGCCCGCGGAGCGGCGCACCGAGGAGATCGCGACCCTGTTCGACCAGCTCGAGGAGGCCACGCGGCGATTCGCGCTGGTGGACGCGGGCGCCTGAGTGATCCCGCGCTGATGCAGACACCGCGGCCCGCCCCCTGAGAGATACGGGGGCGGGCCGCGGGCGTTCGCGTCGGGGAGCCGTCAGTTCACGGCGGCGAGCGCGGAGTCGTAGTCCGGCTCGGTGGTGATCTCGTCGACGAGCTGGGTGTGGACGACCTTGCCCTCGGCGTCGACCACGACGACCGAGCGGGCGCACAGTCCGGCCATCGGGCCGTCGGTCATCTTGACGCCGTAGTCGGAGGCGAAGTCGCTACGGAACGTCGACCCCGCGGTGGCGTTCTCGATGTCCTCGGCGGCGCAGAAGCGCTTGTGCGCGAACGGCAGGTCGGCCGAGATGTTGACGACCACGGTGTCGTCCAGGCCGCTGGCCTTCTCGTGGAAGGTGCGCACCGACTGCGCGCACACGCCGGTGTCCACGCTCGGGAAGATGTTGAGGATGAGCTTCTTGCCGGCCAGCGACTCGGAGGTGACCGGGCCGAGGTCGGTGCCGACCAGCTCGAACGCCGGAGCGGTGGAGCCGACGGCCGGGAGCTCGCCGGAGGTCGTGACGGGATTGCCCTTGAATGCGGTGGTTGCCATGTGTCCGTTCTACCGGACGCCCCCGGCCGACGGGTGGCCGGTCAGCGCGGCGTCGCGACGTGGACGGCGATCTCCTCGGGCACACCTTTGACCCCGCCCCACCGGAAACCGCGCTTGGGGCGCGTCGCGACCCGGGCCGGATCCAGTCCGGCGCGCGTGACCTCGCTGACGAGGATCTCCCCGGCGCCCGCCTTCTCCGCGAGCCGCGCGGCGATGTTCACGTCCATGCCCAGGTAGTCGCCGCCGATCCTGCGCGGCCGCCCGGTGTGCACGCCGACCCGCAGACGCGGACGCCACCCGGCCACCTCGACCCCGGCCACCCCGGCGAGGCACGCCCCCACCGCGTCGAGCGCGAGCTGAGGCGACGGGAAGGCCGCCATGAGGCCGTCACCGAGCCGCTTGACGACGGTCCCGCGGTGCTCCAGCACCTCGGGTTCGGTGGCCGCGGCGACCCGGCGCAGCAGGAGCAGCGACTCCTCGTCACCGACGCGCATCGCCCAGTCGGAGAACCCGACGATGTCGGTGAACACGATCGTCACCTTGGCGCCGACACCGGCGCGACCGGTGCGTTCGCGCAGGGAGTGCCACACCTGTAGTCCGCCGAGCGTCACCTCGCGACTCGCGGTGGGCTGCTCGTCGAACAGTCGCCAGGCCAGCCGCGCGATCGTGCCCTCGCAGCGGCGCGGGCCGCCGCCGCCCGCGTCCGCTCCCAGTAGAGGTTCGCCATGCGCCCGAGCCTAGGACGCCGCGGACGTGGCGGGCACCGACTCGCCCGTCTGGTCGACCGCGCGCCACAGGTACCAGGACGCCACCGACCGGTACGGGGCCCACAGCCGCGCCCGTTCGAGCATGAGGTCGGGGGAGGCCTTCTCGTCGAGGCCCAGCACCCGCTCGAAGCCGCGCCGGACCCCGACATCCGCCACGGGGAAGACGTCGGGTCTGTCCAACAGGAAGATCAACTGCATCTCCGCGGTCCACCGGCCGATCCCGCGGACGGTCGTCAGGGAGGCGATGACCTCGTCGTCGTCGTACTCCCTCAACGCGGCGAGGGACGGGACCCGACCGGTGCCCACCGCATCGGCGAGATCCCGCAGGGCGGCCACCTTGGGCCGCGAGATGCCGCACGCCCGCAGCTCCTCGTCCGACAGGGCGGCCACCCGGACGGGGTCGAGCTGACCGGCGCTCGTGGCGCGCTCACGAAGCCGCCCGGCGATCGTCGCGGCGGCCCTGACCGACAGCTGCTGGGAGAGGATCGACGAGGCCAGGCGGTCGAACAGCGTGTGCGGCCCCGCATCCGGGGTGGGGGTGAGCGTGCACGGTCCCACCACGGCGATGTGCGCACCGAGCTCCGGATCCGCATCGTGGAGGTACCGCGCGGCCGTTACTCTGTCGTATCCTTCCGGCATGCCGTGCAGGGTACGCGGCGACGTCGTGACCACCCCGTGCTATGGGTAACGGCGGCCCCGTGATCCGCGATAACCATTCGGTCACGACACTGCTTGGGAGAGGAACGTTCTCGTGCGTAGAACACACACGCGTCTCGCCGCGATCGCGGCCGCCGGCGCGCTGGCGCTCGGAGCCGGGGCCGGCACCGCATCCGCCGGATCGGCCGAGATGCCCACACCGGTCGCGCTGTACAGCGGGCTGACGTCGCTCGGCTGCCAGCAGGTCGACGCCTCGCTGCTGCCGCTGTGTGGCGACTTCGAGGTGCTCACCTCCGACGACCCGGCGATGCTCACCATCAACCCCTTCACGACCGACATCGTGATCCTGGGCGCCGGCCTCTTCCCCGACGGCGGCATCCGCCCCGTGCTCGAGGAGCGGCTGCGCACCGGCTACCGGCTGGCTCAGGAGTACCCGACGGCCCGCATCATCGTCACCGGTGGCGTGCCGCAGAACGGGCGCACCGAGGCGCGCGCGATGGGCGACTGGCTCCGCGGCGCCGGCATCTCGCCGCTGCGGATCACCGAGGAGGGCAACTCCAACTCCACGGTGCAGAACGCCCAGTTCACCGACCGGATCTTCCGCGACCGCGGCACCACCGGCGCGGTCGTGGTCACTACGGGCGACCACGTCAAGCGCGCGGTGCTCAACTTCCGTCAGGCCGTGGGCGGGCGCATCCCGATCACCGGCGTCGTCGCGCGGGGCTGACCGGCCGGGGCGCTAGTCGGAGTCGGACTCCGGCCACGCGCCGGTCCGCAGCAGCTCCAGGCTCGCCTGCTGGTCGACGATCGGCTGGCGCATTTGTTCCGCGCAGAAGTCGAGCAGCGCCTCGGACAGCACCGAGTTGTCCGACGAGATCGCGCCGCGGGCGATCGCCACGTGCAGGTTCTCGGCGAACCCGTCGATCGCCGTCTGCGCCACGCAGCTGTGCGTCGACACCCCGCACACCAGCAGGTGGTCCACGCCCAGGTGCGCGAGCCGCGCCTTGAGATCGGTGCCGAAGAACGCGCTGTCGCGGGTCTTGACCACCTCGATGTGGTTCCCGGTGGCCAGCTCGTCGAGGAATTGCGCCTGCTCGGTGCCGGGGTAGGCGAACCCCTGGTCGTCCTCGCACATGTTGAGCGTCCACGTGGACCTGTCCCGGGCGTGCTCGGTGCGCACCAACACCACCGGGCGGCCGGCCTCGTGGGCGGCCTCGATGAGCTCGTTGATCGACGCGACCAGCTCGTCGCGCACGGAGGCGAGGTCGGGGAACTCGAAGTACGAGTTCTGCATGTCGATCACCACGAGCGCGGTCTGCTCGCCCGGACGCCACCAGGTGTCGGACACCTCGACCGGGGTCGTGCGCTTGTGGCGGTTGCGGTGCCACACCGACTCGATGGTCTCGGCGATCTGCTCGGGCACGTCGCGGCCCTCGAGGTAGTCGTCGATGTCGTCGTAGCGCAGGCCCAGCTCGTCCTCGTCGGTCTGCCCCTCGTTCTCGTCGAGCAGGTCGGCGGTGGGCACCTTGTTCCACAGCTGCTCGGGCGCGCCGAGGTGCCGCAGCAGCGCACGACCCTGCCGCTTGTTCAGGCCCGACAGCGGGAGGACGTCGGCGGCGCCGTCGCCGAACTTGGTGAAGAAGCCGGTGACGTTCTCGGCGGCGTGGTCGGCGCCGATCACGAGCAACCCGCGGTCCCCGGCGAGGGCGTACTGGGCGACCATGCGATGGCGGGCCTTGGCGTTGCCCTTGGTGAAGTCGGTGAGCTCGCTGCCCGTGGCCTCGCGGATCTCGCCGTTGAGCGCGTCGACGCCCGGCGCGACGTTGACGGTGACGGCCTCGTCGGCGTCGACGAACTCCACGGCCGCCACGGCGTCGGCCTCGTCGTGCTGCACGCGGTAGGGCAGGCGCATCCCGACGAACACCGCGTCCCCGCCCTCGGCGCGGATCCGCTCCACCGCGAGCTGGGCCAGGCGACCGGCCAGCGTCGAGTCGACCCCGCCGGACAGGCCCAGGACGTACCCCTTGGCGCCGCTCGCCCGTAGGTAGTCCACGAGGAACCGCACCCGACGGTCGACCTCGGCGGCCGGGTCGATCTCGGGCTTCACCCCGAGGTGGTCGATGATCGTCCTCTGAAGTTCACGCATGGCCCCATTGTGTGGATGGGCCGCGGCGGCGCGCCACCGGAGGCCGGAGCCGCGTTCAGGCGAAGAGTTGCTCGATCTCCGCCGCGTAGAGATCGTCGACCACCCGGCGTCGCAGCTTCATCGTGGGTGTGAGCTCGTGCCCGGGGCGCCAGTCCTGCCGCAGCACCGTGTACTTCTTGATCTGTTCGACCCGCGACAGCGTGGCGTTGGCGCGATCGATCTGCACCCGGATCGCCTCCTCGAGTTGCGGGTCGCCCGCCCGCTGCGGGTCCGCCACGATCAGGGCGACATTGTAGGGGCGCTGATCGCCGATCACGGCCACGTGGGAGATCGCGTTGCCCGCCGAGCGGATGGCCATCTCGATGTTGGCCGGGGACATGTTCTTGCCGGCCGCGTTGATGATCAGCTCCTTCTTGCGGTCGACGATCCACAGGTAGCCGTCCTCGTCGAGCCGGCCGATATCGCCCGTGTGAAGCCACCCGTCGCCGTCGATCGCCTCGGCGGTCTTCTCCGGCGCACCGCGGTACCCCCGCATGACCTGCGGGCCGCGCACCGCCACCTCGCCGTCCTCGGCGATCCGGACCTCGACGGTGTCGAGCGGCTTTCCGACGCTCCCGAGCTTGATGGCGTCCGGGGTGTTGGTGGCCACGCAGCACGAGACCTCGGACATCCCCAGCATCTCGCAGAGCGGGAGGCCGAGGGCGGTGAAGAACTCCAGGACACCACGAGGGGTCGGGGCCGCCCCGGTCACGACCCACCGGGCCTCGTCGAGTCCGATCTTGGCCCGCAAGGCCTCGGCTACCTGCGGGTTCGCGACGGAGTCGGCCACCGCGTCACCCGGGTAACCCGCCTCGAGTGCGGCCTTGAGCTTCTCCCACACCCGCGGGACGGCGCCGAACAGGGTCGGGCGCGTGGCCACGAGCGCGGCCGGCAGCTCCGCCATGTCGGCCACGCACGTCACCGTGTTGGCGTAGGCCATGAAGCCGGAGTAGTGCGAGGTCCAGCGATCGGCCACGTGGGCCGCGGGCAGGAACGAGATCTGGCGCCCGTGTCCCGGCAGCGGGACCGCGTGATGGACCCCGCGAAGCTGCGTGAGCATGCCCTCGTGGGTGAGCTCGACGCCCTTCTGCGGCCCCGTGGTGCCAGAGGTGTAGATGAGCGTCAGCAGGTCGTCGGGGCGGATCGCCTCGGCGCAGGAGAAGTCGAAAGCGGTCTCCTCGGCGGCCAACTCGCGCAGCAGGTCGTCGTGGTCGTCCGGGCTCTCGTCCACCAGGACGAGCCGCTCCACCGCCGGGGCGGACCCCCGTGCAGCCCCGAGGGCCCCGACGAACGCCGACTCGGTCACGATGGTCTTCACACCGGCGTCCGCCAGGACGTAGGCGAGCTGATCAGGCGCCGACGTGTTGTAGAGACTGAACGGCACGGCGCCGAGCATCATCACGGCGGTGTCCACGAGGTGGAACTCCGGTCGGTTGCGCAGCATCAGGGCGACCGGCTCGCCCGGGGCCACACCCAGCTCGCGGAGCGTGCCGGCGATCGCCCCGACCCGTGCCCGGGCCTGTGCGTACGTGACCTCGGCTCCCGTCTCGTGGGAGCGGAGCGCGACCTCGCCCGGGTGGGCGGCAGCCGTGGCGAGGAACAGGTAGGCGAGGGTGCCCGATTCCGCCAGGCGGGTGGCGATCGCGGACGCGGACGGGGTGGCGGTGGAGGTCACAATGGTTTCCTGGGGGTTGTCGGGGCTCTCGGGGTGGTCGCAGTGTCGTCTGACTCACATTCTCGCCGGGTTCGTGATCGCGGTGACACCCCCGGAGGTCGTGGAAGATCACCCGAACGGGTGCCGGCCCCGGCGGGCCGGGGCGGGCACACACGCTGCCGTAGCCTGGGCTGATGCACGACGATCCGTCCCTCGACTACCGGGACCTCCTGGCCCGGCTCGCGGATGTCGTCTACGCCGTCGACACCGACGGCAGGTTCACCTACATCAACCCCGCCGGCGAGCGGATCTTCGGCTGGGACCTCGCGGATCTGATCGGCGAACACTTCTCCAAGGTCATCGCCCCCGACGCCCTCGCGGAGACCGTCGAGCACTTCCGACTGGGGATGGCCAGCGCCGACCCTGGGCGCTACTTCGAGACGCGGATCCTGCAGCCGGACGGCCAGGTCCGCGACCTGGAGATCCACGCCGGGAACATCTACCGCGGCGGCCGGCTGGTCGGCCGGCAGGGCGTCGGCCGGGACATGACCGAGCTGCGCCGGCTCCAGGCCAACCTGGCCACCAAGACCAGGCGCCTGGAACTTCTCGAGGAGCAGCAGCGCACTGCGCTCGAGGTCTACCGGCGCCTCAACCTCATGGTCGGCCGCGCCGGCGGTGACCCGGGCCGGACGGAACGGGCGCTCGACGCCGTGGAGAGCTCGCTCCAGCTCGAGACGGCGCGCGTGATGGGGTTGCAGGACGACCTCGAGATCATCGCCCTGATCGCCGACGGCTACTCCAACCAGGAGATCTCCGACCGTGTCCACCTGAGCGTGCACACGGTCAAGGACCGCGTCAGCCGCATCATCACCAGGCTCGGCGCCCGCAGTCGCGCCGCGGTGGCCACGCGCGCTACCGAGGCGGGGCTGCTCCGCTCTCGCCGGTGAGGGCCCCGATGAAGGCCGCCACCGCCCGCGGCCACTTCTCGACCTCCGCCGGGGAGCGGGCGACCTCGAGCCGGGCGTCCGGCAGCAGCTCGAGCAGGTGCTCGGCCACCTCGAGCGGGTGGGAGGCGTCCTGCGGCCACGCCAGCAGCAGCACCGGCATCCGCAGCCGCCCGATCTGCTCCTCCGGCGGCAGGTCGGTCGCCGCCGCGCCCCGGAACGCCGCGGGCAGCCACTCGTCGCGCACGTCTGGGGCGGTGTGTGGCCGGTCCGGGTCGATCGCCGGCGAGGTCGGCGGCGTCCTCGTCAGCTCAGACCACCGCGCGCCGCCCCACCGGGCCACCTGCCGCGCGGCGAGGTCGTACAGGCGGGACTGCTCACGCCGCCACCCCCACACCGTCGGCGGGATGCCCAGCGTGAGAGAGGCGAACCGGTCCGGCTCGGCGGCCGCGGCGGTGAGGAGCGTGGCCGAGCCCATCGACTGCCCCACCCCGTGCACGCGCCGGCCCGGGAACTCCTCGTCGAGCAGCGCCAGCAGGTCGCGGGCCAGCGCGGGCCACGTGTAGTCGTCGGGATCTGTGGTGCCGGGCGACTCGCCGTGTCCGCGGGCGTCGTAGCGGACCACCTGCAGACCGTCGCGGCCCGCCGTGAGATCGAGCCCGAACACCTCGTCGCGGCGCCGGCTCGAGCTGAGCCCGTGCAGTTGCACCACCGGAAGGCCGGTGCCCCTGCGGTCCCGGGCCAGCGCGTGTCCGTCCCCGCCGGGCGGGGTGTCCGCCCGTCTCGTCGTCGTCACACTTCGCGCCTTTCCCCGTAACACGGCGGCCCTACCGTGCGGGCCATGAGGCTCACCACGGTAACCCGGATGGAGCTGCCGGACGGCGTCGTCCACCGGTATGTGACGAAGATCAGTCCAGCTCAGGACGCCGATCTGCCGCCGTCGTTCGACCAGGCGCGGCACGCCTCGCTCGGGCCGCGCGCGGGGTCGTGGATGGCGCTGGCGTTCACCCTGCCGCCGGCGGCCGACCGCGACCTGGTGGCCCGCGCGTGGCTGGGGGTCATCGAGCGGCACGGGACCCTGCGCACGGTGCTCGAGGGCGGGGGTCGCCGCGGCCGGGACGGGGCCGGGCGCGGCGTGGGTCACGGGGGAGGTGACGACGACGAGGTCGACGACGAGCTCCGCCTGCGGCCGGTGACCGTGCAGCCGCTCGGCTGGCGGGTCCCGCGGACGGGGCCGGGTGAGGACCCGAGGGCGGTGGTCCGGCGGGTCTTCGACGAGGCGTGCAGTCCGTTCGCCCGGCCGGCGCACGCGCTGTGCCTGGTGCAGCCAACCGATCCGCGGGAGCGGCCGGTGGTGGTGATCGGGTTCGACCACAGCCACGTCGACGCGTGGTCGCTGCTGGTGGTGATGCGCGACCTCTGCTCCGGCCTGGACGACCTGGCCCGCGGCCGCGAGCCCGCCGCGCGCCTGCCGCCGGCGGCGCCGTTCGCCGAGCACACCGCCGAGCTGGCGGCCCGGCCACCGGCGCCGGCCCGGGTGCACGAGAAGTGGGCGGGGATCATGGACCGCGGCGCGGGCGGGATGCCGGTCTTCCCCTTGAACCTGGGCGACATCTCGGCGCCCCGCGAGCAGGTGGTCGAGGTGCGCGACGTGCTCGACCCGGACGGGGTGGCCGCGCTGGAGGCGGCGGCCGCGGCGGGCGGGGTGCGGATGATCGCGCTGGCCGTGGCCGAGATGACCGAGGTGCTGCGCCGCCGCGCCGGGGTGGGGCTGCGGGCGGTGCTGCCGGTGCACTCGCGCCACGACCCCGATCGGCCGCACCGCTGGGACGACTCGGTGGGCTGGTTCATCACCAACTCGGTCATCGAGTGCGACGACCCCGACCCGGCGGCCTGCGCGGCGGCGGTGCGGGAGGCCATCGAGCTGGGCTCGCACGCGCTCGCCCCGATCCTCGCCCCTTACGGCGGGATGCCGCACACGCCGGGCATGTTCGCGGTCTCGTGGCTCGACCACCGGCGCCTGCCGATCGACGTGGACCTGGACCTGCGCCCGCAGCACGTGTCGGCGGTGATCCGCACCGACGGGGTGATGGTGTGGTTCGTGGTCAACGGCTCGGGACTGCACGTGCGCTGCCGCTACCCGGACACGCCCGCCGCGCGGGCCTCGGTGGGCGGGTGGCTCGACGAGTTGTGCGCCGGGTTGGTGCGCCGCGCCCTCGGAGCCCTCAGCCCGGCGGGGGCCGGTGCCCCGGGGGCCCCTGGTGACCCGGGGATCGGTGACCCGGACGCGCTGTCGGGGGCGCCGCCGGGTCCGGGCCGAGGTCGGCCTGCATCCAGGTCACGTCCAGCCACCGCCCGTGCTTGAACCCGATCCGCTCCAGCCGCCCCGCCTCCCGGAACCCCAGCGCCCGGTGCATCCCGACGCTGGGTTCGTTGGGCAGGGTGATGATCGCGAGCATCCGCCGGAAGCCCAGCCCCTCGAGCCGGGTGAACAATTCGCGGTAGAGCGCCCGGCCCAGCCCGTTGCCGCGGGCGTCGGGGTCCACGTAGACGCTCACCTCGCAGGACCAGGCGTACGCGGCGCGCTCCTTGACCGGCCCGGCGTAGGCGTAACCGGCGATGCGCCCGTCGAGCTCGGCGACCAGCCAGTCGTAGCGGTCGAGCGCCCGCGAGATCCGCGCGGCGAACTCGTCGACGGTCGGCACCTCGTCCTCGAACGTCACGGTCGTCTCGCGCACGTACGGCGCGTAGACGTCCCGGCATCCGGCGGCGTCGCCGATCGTGGCCGGACGGATCACCGGCCCGTTCTCCGACCTGCTCGCACTTCCCGTTGACCTGCTCATACCTCCGGCCCTCCCGGGTTGCATCCCTCGGCCAGCATCCGCTCCGGCGAGACGACCGGCCGCCACGGCTCGACGTTCCACGTGGGCTTGTCTGGCTCGAGCAGACGCGCCCACGTCCAGTGGCAGTCGAACTGCTCCCACATGCCCGGGGTGTCCGCGTCGGGGGCGAGCCGCAGCACCTCCTGCCAGGCGGCCTCGGCGTCGCCCTCGGCCCACGCGCGGCGCCCCGAGTCGGTCGGTGCGACCTCGAGGGTGGCGCCGTAGTCGGAGTCCGCCCAGGTCGCGGCGGCGATGAACGGCGGTGCGGGCGGGGTCGGCGGCGACCGCCGGGCGGACGAGGTGGGTCCTGGGGCCGACGGCGAGGTGGCCGGCGACGACGTGCCCGGAGTCGGCGACGACGAGGAGTTTCCTGGCGAGGTCGGCGTCGCGTCGGTCGCGGTCGCCGGCCCGGCGGGATCGTCGGGGTCGGCCGCACACCCGCCGGTGAGAGCGATCGCCAGGAGCGCCGCGAAGGCGGTGGCTCGGAGGGGCGGTCGGTGGCGCATCGCACGCAGTCTGCCACGAGGGAGGGGTTGCGCCCGAGTGTGACGGCAGAGGATCCTGGGGACAGAGGGAGCCCGGCGACGGCGGAGAGCCCGCACGCCGCCCTCTGCAAGAGAAGGAGCGTGACAGATGCCCCCGTTCGACCTCTCCCAGCTCCAGGCCATGTGGGATGGAATCTTCCCCGCGATCTTCGGGCCCCTGGCAGCCGTGGTCGACACCATCGGTGCGTCGGTCCAGGGCCCCTGATCTCCTGACGGCACGGCCCTCGGCCCGGGGCGGTTCAGCCCAGGGCGACTCAGCCCAGGGCGAGGATCTTGCGCAGCGTCCTGATGTTGCGCATGGTCAGATGCCGCCCGTGTGACCTCCCGCTGGTCACCTTGGCGGCGGGCGAGCTCAGCGTGAGCCCTCTGGCCACCCGCCAGTAGACGCACACCGATCCGGCCGCGACCTCCTCGGTGCCCTCGGCGGCCATCGCAGCGCGCATCGCCCCGGCGACGGCCACGGTGACGTCCGGGTCGTCGCAGAAGATCAGGTAGTCGTGATGGTCGTCGAGGGTGGCGAACGGGTACGCCGCGACCGCGTCCTCGACGGCGCCGCGCGTGAGGACCTGGACCACCGCGTCGTAGCCGAAGCGGTCGGCGTAGGCCGCCTCCAGCGCCGCACGTAGCTCTGCCTCGGGGCGAGGGTCGGTGACGACCACGTTGCCGGTGGCCAGCACCGTCTTCACGTCCGCGCAGCCGGCGGCTTCGGTGCACTCCCGCAGGTCCGCCATGGCGATCCGCGCGGCCTTTCCCACGTTGATCCCCCGCAGGAGGGCGATCTTGCGATCGGTGGCGGCGTTCATGGATCGATCGTCCCACCGTATTCGCGCGTGAGGGTAACTTCTCGGCCATGGCAGTGTCAGTGCAGTCCGTGACGACCATCGAGGCCGGGATCCCCGAGATCATGGCCGTCCTGGCCGACGTGGAGTCCCTCGTCGACTGGTCGGAGGCGCACCGCGCCGTGGAGGTCCGCGAGGCCGACGACGAGGGCTGGCCCATCGTGGTGTGGGAGAAGATCTCCCAGTACGGCATGACCGAGGAGATGGTCGTCCGCTACGAGTGGTACGACGGCGAGGTGAGCTGGACCCTCGAATCCGGGACCAACCAGAAGATGCAGAACGCGCGGTACTCACTCACCGACAACGGCGACGGGACCACCCGGGTCGTGTTCGACCTCGAGGTGGAGCTCAAGGCCAAGCTGCCGGGCATGGTCGTCAAGAAGGCCCAGAAGCACATCGCCGACGTGGCCACGGCCGGCCTGCGCGAGGAGGTCCTGCGCCGCTACGGCTGACCCGCACCCGGGTGCAGCAGGCCGAGAGCCGCGCGCACCCCGGCCGCGGGCAGCTGGCCCGGCGCCGAGGCCTCGCCCACGGTGGCGAACGTCGCGGCCGAGCCGAACGCACCGCCGCCGATCCGCGTGACCGCGCCCGGCGCCCCCATCGACATCGTGATCAGCGGGATCTCCGCCTCGCGATAGCGACGCTCGGTGGCGGCCAGCAGCGTCACCACGTCGGCCGCCGAGCGCGGCATCACGGCGATCTTGGCCACGTCCGCGCCCGCCTCCTCCATGGCGGCCAGGCGCGCGACGATCTCCTCGACAGGCGGGGTCGCGTCGAAGTCGTGGTTGGACGCCACCACGGC
Source organism: Dietzia papillomatosis NBRC 105045 (assembly GCF_001570845.1). NCBI lineage: Bacteria > Bacillati > Actinomycetota > Actinomycetes > Mycobacteriales > Dietziaceae > Dietzia > Dietzia papillomatosis. Next base: position 31,058 of record NZ_BCSL01000011.1, read on the forward strand.
GACACCGTGGTCGTGCGCGGCGGCGATCGCCCGCGCCGCGAGTGGGTGCCGGTACTCCACGTCGACGGCCGCGGCGAGGCCGCTCGCCGCGAGCGTGTCGACGAGCCGCACGTAGAGCTCGTCGGACAGGGGCGCGCCGCCGCCCTCGGCGGTGGTGCGGAACGTCGCGAGGATCGGGGTGTCCGGCAGCGCGGCGGCCAGGGCGCCGAGGGCGGCCACCACCGGGACGGGATCGAACCCGCTCCCGGCGGCGTCGCGACCTCCCGCGGCGTCCGCCCCGACGGTGGCGGTGAACGGCTCGTAGAGGTCCACCCGCCACTCGATCAGGTCGAACGGCCGGGCGGCGCCCGCGGGGTCTTGGTCGTCCTCCGCCTCGTACGCCCGGATGTCCGCCACGCCGTCCTCGCCGGCTCCGGCGTCAACGCCGACTCCGGCTCCGACTCCGACGGCCCCGGCGCGGGCGCGCGCGAGTGCCTCGGCCTGTCGGCCGAGCTCGGAGCGGTCGCGCGCGGTGACCGGCACGATGATCGACGGCGAGTTCGCGTCCAGGTGCAGCGGAGTGCGGGGCATCCCTAGACCCTACGACGACCCGCGGGTAGCCTCGGCTGTCAGTCGCACACCTCGCACGGGCAGGGCCGACGCGCGGGGATCAGCTCGAGCGCGGAGAGGCCGCCGGTCCCGGCGGTGCGGTAGTAGCGCGCGGCCAGCACCAGCGTGCGCGACGGGCGCCGCACCGGCACGAGTTCCCAGGTCGGCCCGCCGGAGCCCTCGCACAGCAGGTGCCCGGCGTCGAAGACCTCCCCGGACAGGACGGTGTCACCCCACCGGGAGAGCAGTCCGGCGGTCTCCCGGGCGCTCAGCCCGCGGACCATCAGTTCCGGGTGCCCGACGCCTGTCAACCCGATCGTGTAGCCGAACCTCTGGTCCGGTGGTAGTGGTGCGGCCGTGCACTCCCCGCAGTCACACCCCTCGCCGATGTGGATGACGTGCATCCCGTGACGGTCGATGGCCGAGGCGATCCCGAGCATGGTCGGATCGATCGTCGCGGCGAGGCCGGAGCGGGAGGTGAGCGGGATGGCGGTGCGGGACATGGCTTCTCCTGATGGTGAGTCGTCCGGACTGTGGGTCCGATATCGAACAGGTGCTCGATACGGTGCAGACGGTAGATCGCGCCTACGACACGAACGGGTGACGATGAGGCCCGTGGCCGGCACGCGCCCGGTGCACACTGGTCACGACCGCGCGGGGATCGCGCGAAGACCGGGCAGGAGGGGGCATCGATGAGAGTGGCGTTGGCACTGGGATCCGGCGGGGCACGCGGGTACACGCACATCGGGGTGATCCGCGAGCTCGAGGCACGTGGGCACGAGGTCGTCGGCGTCTCCGGCGCGTCGATGGGCGCGATCGTGGGCGCGCTCTACGCGGCCGGGAAGCTCGACGACTTCGAGGACTGGGTGTGCGGGCTGACGCAGCGTGACGTCCTGCGGCTGCTCGACGTGTCCTTCGCCGGCGGCGGGGCCATCCGGGCCAACAAGATCATGGGCGTGATCGGCGCGATGCTCGGCGACGTCCGCATCGAGGACCTGGCCATCCCGTTCACCGCCGTCGCCACCGACCTTCGGGCCCGGCGCGAGGTGTGGTTCACCCGCGGGCCAGCCGACGTCGCCGTCCGGGCGTCGTTCGCCATCCCCAGCGTGATCACCCCGGCGCTCGTGGGCGGGCGGCTCATCATCGACGGCGGCGTCACCAACCCGGTCCCGCTGGAACCGCTCGCGCCGGTGAGCAGCGACCTGTTGCTGGCCGTGTCACTGACGGGCCGCCGGACCGGGATCCGGGGGTCGACGTTCGAGGAGAGCTCGGACCCCGATGAGGCGACGCCCGACGCGGAGCCGCGGATCGCCCGCAGGGGCCCCGGCGGCGGGGCGAGGCCGGCGGGACGGCTGGCCGGCCGGATCCGCACCGCGGCGGCGGACGTCCGCGACGCCGACCTGATCCGGCTCATCGCCGCCCGTTTCGGTCAGGACCCCGAACCCGATCCGGACGTCGCCGCCGTCGACGGGGTGGACGCCGGTGCGACCGTCACCGCTTCCGACGGCTCGGTCGGTGCGAAGACGCCGCGGCAGCTCTCCCACGAGGTCGAGGAGGCCGTGGAGCACGGCGAGGAGGAGGTGGCCGACGGCGACGAGGAGTCGCTTCCCGCTTCGCTGCGCATCTTCGACGTGGTCACGCAATCCATCGAGGCGATGGAGAGCATCGTGACGGCCTACCGCCTCGCGGGCAACCGCCCGGACGTGCTGGTCGAGGTGCCCTCCGACGCGTGCTCGACCTTCGACTTCCACCGGGCAGACGAGCTCATCGCTCTCGGGCGACGGTTGACCGCGGAGGAACTCGACCGGGCCGGCGTCTGAGACAGGGCCGGGTCTCCCGCGTCAGGCGCCGCCCCCGGCCTCGCCGACCTCGCCGCCCCCGCCCCCGTCACCCTCGCCGACCTGCGGCAGGTGGTGCGAGCAGAACGCCTTGACCGCCGCCGTGACCACGACGGGCGCCTCGGTGACCGGGGCGTCGGGGTGGGCGTCGTTGTACTGCCGGAGCACGTCGACGTAGCCGGTTCCGGCGTCGAGCGAGGCGCATGCGTCGCGGCCGCGGGCGAGATAGTCCTGCTCGTTCCCGGCGTCCACGCCCACCCGCCCGATGTCGCGCAGGAACTCCTCGTCCGGGTTCCCCGACCCGCCCTCGCCGCCCGTGGAGTCCTCGGGCTGCGGTTGGTCGCCAGTCGTGGCGTCGGGGTCGCCCTCGCCGTCGTCGCGCGTGGCGTCACCCACCGCGCTCGTGGCCTCGGCGGCGGCGGACCCCACCGCGCTGGTGGCCTCGCCGACCGCCTGCTCGGCGCTGCCCTCCTCGCCGCAGGCGCCGAGCGCCAACGCCAGGGCGGCGAGGCCCGACGCGGCGGCGACGGTGCGGGGACGGGAGGGGCCGGAACGGGCGGCGCGGGAGCGGGTGGGGCGAGCGGATCGGGATGCGGTGAACACTCGGGTCCTCCTCCGGAGACGGTGTGCGCACGCGGTGGTGTGCGCAGAATCGGTGTGCGCGAACGGCCCTCGAGGCCGACGTGTCCGAGAGGCTACGGGCCCGCGCGGGGGCGGGTGGCCCGGATCGCCCGATCGCCCGTGAGTGGTGTCACAATCGAGACGTGAACGAGATGGGTTTCGGGGAGTCGCGGGCGGCTGCCGCGAGCGGCTCGGATGCGTCTTAGGCCCGCCCGGGTGGAAGCCTGCGGCCTCGCCGGCGCCGTCCGCCCCCGCCACCCGATAGTCGGCGGGGGCCACCGAGCGCTACTAAGGTGTGACTCATGGGAACCGCCGTGAGTCTCGCCGAACCACTCGTCGTCGGTACCGAAAGCCACGCGCGCGGCGTGCAGCGACTCGTCGACAGCTTCCGGGCCGTGCCCGCCCACGAGCCCGTCCGGCTGGCCAAGTCCACGTCCAACCTCTTCCGCCCGCGCGCCTCGTCGTCGTCGCCCGGTCTCGACACCACCGGCCTCACGCGCGTCGTCTCCGTGGATCCCGACGCCCGCACCGCCGACGTCCAGGGGATGTGCACCTACGAGGACCTCGTCGACGCCACCCTGGCGTACGGACTGATGCCCTACGTCGTGCCGCAGCTCAAGACCATCACCCTCGGCGGCGCCGTGACCGGCCTGGGCATCGAGTCCACCTCGTTCCGCCTGGGCCTGCCGCACGAGTCCGTGCTCGAGATGGACATCCTCACCGGCACCGGTGAGATCGTCACCGCCCGCCCCGACGGCACCGATCGCGAACGCGCGCTCTTCCGTGGCTTCCCCAACTCCTACGGCTCCCTCGGGTACGCGGTGCGGCTGCGCATCGCCCTCGAACCGGTCAGCCGGTTCGTGGAACTGCGGCACGTGCGGTTCGACTCCCTCACCGCGCTTGAGTCGGCGTTGGCGCGGGTCAGTGAGTCGGGGACGTACGACGACGAGGAGGTCGATTTCCTCGACGGGATCGTCTTCTCGGCCGACGAGTCCTACCTCTGTCTGGGGCGGCGGACCGACCAGCCCGGGCCCGTCTCGGACTACTCGGGTGTGGCCGACAAGCAGGCGATCTACTACCGCTCCGTCCAACACGGCGGTCCCGCCGGCTCCGTGAAGCGCGACCGCCTCACCATCCGCGACTACCTGTGGCGCTGGGACACCGACTGGTTCTGGTGCTCGCGCGCGTTCGGCGTGCAGAACCCGCGGATCCGCCGCTTCTGGCCGCAGCAGCTGCTGCGCTCCTCGGCGTACTGGAAGATCATCGGCCTGGACCACAAGTACGACCTCGGCAACAAGATCGGTGCCCTCAAGGGCGAAGGGCCGCGCGAGCGGGTGGTGCAGGACGTCGAGGTGACGATCGACCACACCGCCGAGTTCCTCGACTGGTTCCTGCGCGAGGTGCCCATCGAGCCGCTGTGGATCTGCCCGCTGCGGCTGCGGGAGTCCACCCCGGCGCCGGGCCCGGACGGCGAGCCGGCGTCCGACCGTCCGTGGCCGCTGTACCCCCTGGCCCCCGACACCACCTACGTCAACATCGGTTTCTGGTCCTCGGCGCCGATCGAGCCCGGGATGGCCGAGGGCGCGTGGAACCGGCGCATCGAGGAGGAGGTGTCCCGGCTCGGCGGTCACAAGTCGCTGTACTCGGAGGTCTTCTACTCCCGCGAGGAGTTCGCCCAACTCTACGGCGGCGACCACGCGGGCCGGCTCAAGACGGAATTCGATCCCGAGGGCCGGTTCGCGACCCTCTACGAGAAGGCGGTGGATGCACGGTGACCACGACGAGCGCGGGGACCGCGGAGCCCGCGGGTGCGGCGAGCGCAGCGGGCAGGATGACGATCGGCGAGATCATCGGAGCCTTCGCCACCGGTGAGCCGCCGCTGCGGATCGAGGCGTACGACGGGTCCGCGATCGGCCCGGCGGAAAGCCGACTGGTGCTACGCCTGAAGAGTGAGAAGGCGCTGCAGTACTTCGTCACCGCCCCCGGCGACCTCGGCCTGGCCCGCGCCTACCTCATGGGCGAGCTGGAGATCGACGGCGTGCACCCCGGGGCGCCCCACGACGTGTTCGGCGCGCTCGAGGTGTTCCGCAAGCACATGACCCGCACGCCCGACGCCAGAACGCTCGCGCGGATCGCCCGGTCCGTGGGCACGGAGAACGTCCGGTTCCTGCCCATCCCGCCGATGGAGGTCAAGCCCGCGTGGAAGCGCGTCCTGTCCGGGATGCGGCGGCACTCCAAGGAGCGGGACTCCGAGGTGGTCAGTTACCACTACGACGTGTCGAACCGCTTCTACGAGTGGATCCTCGGACCGTCCATGACGTACACGTGCGCCTGCTACCCGGACGCCGACGCGTCGCTCGAGGCGGCGCAGGAGAACAAGTACCGGCTGGTGTTCGACAAGCTCGGGCTCAAGGCGGGGGACCGGCTGCTCGACGTGGGCTGCGGCTGGGGCGGCATGGTCCGCTACGCCGCACGCCGCGGCGTGAAGGTGATCGGCGTGACCCTGTCCAAGGAGCAGGTCGAGTGGGGCCGCGCCGCCATCGAGGCCGAGGGGCTGGGCGACCTGGCCGAGGTCCGGCTACAGGACTACCGCGACGTGCCCGAGCGAGACTTCGACGCCGTGAGCTCGATCGGCATCACCGAGCACATCGGCCGGAAGAACTACCCCGACTACTTCGCCAAGTTGCACGGATATCTCAAGCCGGGTGGGCGGCTGCTCAACCACTGCATCACCCGGCCGGACAACGTCGGCAAGGTCAAGGCCGGGCAGTTCATCGACCGCTACATCTTCCCCGACGGCGAGCTCGCCGGCGCCGGCACCGTGCACCTCGAGGCGGAGAACGCCGGGTTCGAGGTGGTACACGAGGAGAACCTGCGCCAGCACTACGCGTTCACCCTCCGCGACTGGTGCACCAATCTCGTCGAGCACTGGGACGAGGCGGTCGAGGAGGTCGGCGAGCCCATGGCCAAGCTGTGGGGCCTGTACATGGGGGCCTGCCAGTACGGGTTCGAGCACAACAAGATCCAGCTGCACCAGATCCTCGCCGTGCGCCTGGACGAGCGCCAGACCTGGGACGTGCCGCTGCGGCAATGGTGGCAGGCCTGAGCGACTGACCCCCGGCGAGAGGGTGAGCCGGCGGGCCGCCTATGCGGCCCGCCGACCCCACCGGGTCACTGGAGGTCGAGCGCGAGCAGGACCTGACCGGTCGGCGCCGGCGAACCACCCGCGGGCTCCTCGGTGATGCCGATCTGCTCTGAGTCACGGATGCCGTCGATCCGGGCCGAGGGCGACGGGCCGACCTCACCGGACTCCATGGTTCCCGCGGAGATGGGCTCGTGATCGCCCATGAGCCACAGCTGGTAGGCGCGGCCCTCCGGCGGGGCGGGGAGGTCCGTCATCGAGATGACGGCCATGTCCGCCGACTTCGACGCCAGCACGGTGGCGGTTCCGGTCCCGCCGACCTGGCCGCGGACCACCGCGAGATCCTCGGCCGCCAACAGTGAGGTGACCTGACGCGGCATCGTCCCCGAGGGGGGCGCGGCGGTGGGTAGGTTCTCAGACCCGGTCCCGTCGGTGAGGCGGCCGATCATCACACCACCGACCAGCAGCACCACGGCGGCCGCGGCGACCGCGAGGAACGTCAGTAAACCGGGCCGTCGGCGCTCGCGTTCGCGACTCAGGTCGATGACGTCCGCACCCCCGTCGGCGTCCCGCCCGGAGCCGCGGCGGTCGCCCGGACCGACGGGCCCGGTGGGGCCGGACGGCGAGGAGGTCGCCGCCAACTCGAGGATGCGCTCCCGCAGGTGCGCGGGCGGCGCGGTGTCGAGACCGGCGTCGGCCACGAGTCCGGCCATGACCTCGCGGGTCGAGGCGATATGCGCGAGCATCGACGTCCGATCCTCTGGCGCGGCATCCACCAGCGCGGCCTCGACGGCGTCGGCCTCGTGCTCGGGCAGTGCGTCCAGGGCGTAGAGGTCGAGGTCCTCGGGGCGGACGCTGTCAGGGGTCGACGGGTGATCGTGGTGACGAACGCTCATGACAGCTCACCTCCCAGGCAGTTCTTCAGGCGACGGAGTCCGTCGCGGATTCTCGATTTGATGGTGGGTAACGCGGCGCCCAGTCTCTCGGCGACCTCGCGGTAGGTGTGGCCGGAGAAGTACGCCATCTCGATGGACTCGCGCTGGTTGTCAGTCAGCGTCTCCAGGCACCTGCGCACCTCGGCGGCCTCCTCGTCGCGCGAGATCTGCTCCGTGACCTGGTCGGCGACGTCGCCTCCGTGGATGGTGCCGGTGGCGGCGTCGACCTCGTCACGTCGGGCGGCCGAACTCTCGGAGCGGACGCGGTCGACGGCCCGGCGGTGCGTGATGGTCAGCACCCAGGACTGGACGGACCCCAGCGAGGGCCGGTAGTCGGCCACCTGCTTCCAGACCTGCAGGAACACCTCCTGCACCGTCTCCTCGGCGTACCCCGGATCGCGCAGGACCCGCAGGGCGAGCCCGTAGACGCGTGGGGACATGAGGTCGTAGAAACGACCGAAGGCCTGGAGATCACCGGACGCGGCCAGCTCGAGCAGGCTCCCCGGGTCGGTCAGCGGCGGGGCGGCTGGCTCGGACACGGAGACCAGTCTAGTGCCAGCCGGCTCGTGACCGCGCGACGGCGGCGCGGGTGGTCGACCCGGTGGCCGCGCCGACGGTCTGCGGGTGACCTGGAGGGTCATGCCGCCACCACCCGGAACGTGCGGTTGTGCCAGCCGGTGGCGCCGCTGGGTACGGGATCCCTGCGCTCCTCAGGCTGGACCTCACCGGTCGAGTCGGTGGCCCGGACGTGGAGGGTGTGCAGGCCCGGTTCGGCGTCCCAGACCCACGACCACATGCGCCACGTGTCCACCGAGTACTCGTCCGCCAGTTGGGCGTCCTGCCACGGCCCGTCGTCGACCCTCACCTCCACCCGGTCGATGCCGCGGCGCTGCGCCCCGCGGTCGGTCCAGTACGCGCTGGCACGGTCGAAGCGCGTGACCTCCCAGTCCACGACCCACTTGGTGGCCGAGACGTACCCGTACAGGCCGGGGACCACCTGGCGGACGGGGTAGCCGTGCTCGAACGGCAGCGGCTCGCCGTTGATCCTCACTGCCAGCAGGGCGTCGCGGCCGTCCGTCAGAGCCTCCAGTGGCGTCCCGGCGGTCCAGCCGTCGACCGACGTCGACAGCAGCATGTCTGCGCCGGGCAGGGGCCCCGACTCGGCGAGCAGGTCGGCGATGGGGAACCCGGTCCAGGTCGCGGTCCCCACCAGATCCCCGCCGACCTCGTTGGACACGCAGGTCAAGGTGACGATGCGGTCGCGTGCCTCGCGGTCCACGAGCGCCTGCCAGTCGAGCTCGATCTCCCGCTCGACCATCCCGTGGATCCGCAGCCGCCACTCCGTGGTGCTCAGGGACGGCACGCGAAGGGCGGTGTCGATGCGGTAGAACTCGGCGTTGTCGGTGAGGAACGGTGTCACGCCCGGCGCGTCGGGCACGACGCCCGGCGGAACCGGGGCGGCCGCGTTGCGGGCGAGTACCCGCGGCAGTCGCAGACCGGTGCGTTCGGCGACCGCGTCGGCGGCGCGGCGGGTCAGGGCGATGCCCGTGGTGCCGGCGGCCGCGATGACGGCGACAGCGGACCCGGCCAGGACGAGGAAGCGTCGGCGGTCGGGTGCGGGCCGGTCGCCCAGCCGCGCTCCGGGCTGCGGCGTCGGCGCCGACGGTGGCGTCGACGCGGGCGGCCCCGCCTCCGAGGAGGTGGCTGCGGACGGTCGGGACCCGGCCTCTGCCGTGAACAGGGTCCCGATGAGGGCTCGGAGCGCCACGACGGCGACGACCACGCCGAGCAGGGTCGGTACGGCCCACAGCGGCCCGGCAGACGGGCGGGCCAGCGCCGCCACCATGCCGACGAGGCCGAAGACGACCAGGACGGCGCTCCCGGCGGGACGACGCGGACGCTCGACGAGGCCCGCCACCACGCCCGTGACGAGGAGGATGGCCGCCAGGCCGAGCATCAGCGCGGGCTTGTCCGCGGTGCCGAGCGCGTCGATCGTCACCTCGCGCACGGCCGCCGGTGCGCGGTCGACCACGGAGTCGGCGACCGCGAGGAACGGGGACGAGCCCGGGGCGACGAATCCCGCCATGGCGTGCCCCACCGCGACGGCGAGGCCGGTGGCGAGGAGGCCCGAGGCGGCCCGAGCGACCGCCCTGGGTCGTTGCTCTGTGCTGTCCATGCCAGGAGTTCGGAGCCGGGGTCTCGGTGGACCGGTACGAAACAAATTCCCTACGGCACCCATCCGGACCGGATGGCCCGCCGAAGCACTGGTGACCCACTGCACAGAGTCCCGCCAACTCGGCGGGGCCCTACCGAAAGGAAACGCACCATGGGCATCACGATCTCCCGGCGCGTCGCGTCGATCGCCGCGGCCGCCGCGGTCTCCGGTCTCGTCCTCGCCGGCTGCTCGAGCGACGAGGGAAGCGATACGGAGAACACCGCCGAGGGCACCGCCACCTCGGTCATGACCACCACGTCGGCGAGCGAGACCTCCACCATGGAGTCGAAGCCTGCCGGCATGCTCGTCGGCGCGGGCTGCGCGGACTACGCCGAGGCCAACCCGGAGGGTCCGGGTTCGGTCGAGGCGATGGCGATGGAGCCGGTCGCCACCGCCGCCTCCAACAACCCGTTGCTCACCACGCTCACCTCGGCCGTCTCGGGCGGGGTGAACCCGGAGGTCGACCTCGTCGACACCCTGAACAGCGGCGAGTACACCGTGTTCGCCCCGATCGATGACGCCTTCGCGCAGATCGATGAGGCCACTATGCAGTCGCTGCAGACCGACGCCGACCTGCTCACCGGCATCCTGACCTACCACGTGGTGGAGGGTCAGGCCGCGCCCGATCAGGTCGTCGGCGAGCACACCACCCTCAACGGTGCGCAGCTCGAGGTCACCGGATCCGGTGACGAGCTCATGGTCAACGGCGCGGGCGTCGTCTGCGGCGGCGTCCAGACCGAGAACGCCACCGTCTACCTCATCGACCAGGTCCTCATCCCCGAGGAGTGAGCAGACCGGCGTCCGGTGCCCTGAACACCCCGCCGAGGGCATCAGTGGGAGCCCTGAACTCCCACGCAACGCGACCCGGGCCCGGGCCGACACCACGTCGGTCCGGGCCCAGTCGCGTCAGAACCAGTCGTCGCGCATGTCCAGCGTCGTGCGGTCGCCGGCGGCCAGCAGGTCGAACTTGGCGTCGACGATCGGCAGCTCGCGGCGCAGGAAGTACTCGGCCGCCTTGAGCTTGCCGGCGGCGAAGGCGTCGGCGCCGGCACCGCCCGCCACCCGGTCACCCAGCGCGAGCAGCTGCTCGATCCAGATCCACGCGATCACCACGTGGCCGGTCGCCTCGAGGTACTCGGTGGCGTCGGCGAGGAACGCCTCCGGGTCGGTCGCGCCGACCTCAGCGAGCGAAGTGGTGACCTCGATGAGCCGGGTGACGCGCGGGCGCAGCAGCGAGGCCAGCTCGGCGACGACCCCGCCGGCCGCGGCCGCCCGATCGCAGCTCTGGGTGATCCGCCCGGTGAGCGCGGCCAGCCCGGCGCCGCCGCCGGCGAGGACCTTCCGGCCGAGCAGATCCTGCCCCTGGACGCCGTGGGTGCCCTCGTGGATAGGGTTGAGGCGGTTGTCGCGGTAGTGCTGTTCGACGTCGTAGTCGATCGTGTACCCGGCCCCGCCGAGCACCTGCACCGCCAGCTCGTTGGCCTTGAGGCACCACTGCGACGGCCACGATTTGGCGATCGGGGTGAGGACGTCCAGTAGCGTCTTCGCGGCCATCGACTCCTCCGGTGAGCCCGTCTTCTCGTCGTCGACCAGTCTCGCGCAGTACAGGCCCAGCGCCAGCGCGCCCTCCACGTACGATTTCTGGGCGAGCAGCATCCGCCGCACGTCCGTGTGACGGGTGAGCATCACCTGCGGAGTCGACGGATCGGCGCCGGCGGGCCGGCCCTGGGGCCGGTTTCGTGCGTAGTCCAGCGACTTGAGGTAGCCGGTGTAGCCGATCGCGGTGGCGCCCAGGCCCACGCCGAGCCGGGCCTCGTTCATCATGGTGAACATCTTCTTGAGGCCGGTGTTCTCCTCGCCCACGAGGTACCCGACCGCGCCCGGCCGCCCGCCGGGGGTGTGTATGCCCTGCCCGAGGGTGGGCATGGTGTTGACCGTGCCGCGGAAGCCCATCTTGTGGTTGAGGCCGGTGATGACGATGTCGTTGCGCTCACCGAGCGAGCCGTCGTCGTCGACGAGGTACTTGGGCACGATGAACAGGCTGATGCCGCGGGTGCCGGCGGGGGAGCCGGGCACCTTGGCCAGGACGAGGTGGACGATGTTCTCGGCCATCTGGTGTTCGCCGCCGGAGATCCACATCTTCTGGCCGAACAGGCGGTAGGTACCGTCGGGCTGCGGCTCGGCGCGGGTGGTGATGTCGGCGAGGTTGGAGCCGGCGTGCGGCTCGGACAGGCACATCGTCCCCGTGTACCGGCCCTGGATCATCGGCTCGACGTACGTCCGGATCTGCTCGTCGGAGCCGTGTGCGAGCAGCAGGTTGGCGTTGCCGGTGGTGAGCAGCGGATAGGCGGCCGTGGAGATGTTGGCCGCGTAGAACCAGGCCATGCACGCCAGGTACGCGGTGTAGGGCAGTTGCATGCCGCCGACCCGCTCGTCCATCGCCGCGCCCACGAGGTCGGCCTCGGCGAACTTCGCCAGCGCCTCGCCGATCTCGGGGATGAGCTCGACCTCCTCGCCCACGAGGCGGGGCTCGGTGAGGTCGGCCTTGCGGAAGTGGGGCGCGAAATACGTCTCGGCGAGCTCGGCCGACAGGTCCAGCACGGCGTCGATCGTCTCGCGGGAGTGGTCGGCGTAGCGCTCGCGCCCGGTCAGCTCGGACACCCGCAGCCAGTCGTGCAGGAGGAAGTCGAGGTCGGCGCGGGACAGGAGGTGGGAGGGGGTCATGCCGCACAGGTTACTCGCGGGTGGCGCGCGCGAACTTCCGACCCATCTCGGTCATCGTCTTCTCGTAGGCGGCGGGCAGGAGCCGCTTGCCTCGGTAGGACTTCCGCGCCTCGGGGTCGGGGAGGATGAGGAACCGCCCGGCGTCGAGTCCGGTCATGACCTCGGCGGCGATCTCGGCGGCGCCGCGTTCGGAGCGGTCGATGAGCTTGCTCGCGAACCCGCTGGCGGCGGGGTCGGAGGAGTTGAGGCTCGAGGCGAGGTTGGTGCGGAAGAACGACGGGCAGATCACGGACACGTCCACGCCGAACGGCTCGAGTTCCCAGCGCAGGCTCTCGGAGATCGCCACGACGGCGGCCTTGACGGCGGTGTAGGAGGACATGGTGGGCGGGTGCACGAGCCCGGCGAGGGAGGCGGTGTTGACGATCCGACCGCTGTTCTGCGCCTTGAGCATCGGCACGAACGTGCGGCAGCCGCGGGCCACGCCGAGCAGGTTGATGTCGACGATCTGCCGCCAGTCGTCCTCGGTGAGCATCTCGATGCGCCCGCCCTGGGCGATGCCGGCGTTGTTGACCAGCACGTCGAGGCCGCCCCAGATCGACTCGACCTCGGCGCGCGCGGCCTGCCACTCGTCCTCCGAGCGCACGTCGAGGCGCAGGTAGCGGGCGTCGGCGGGGATCGTGTCGGGCCGGGCGTCGGTGGGGGCGACGTCGGTGACGATCACGCGGTCACCGCGTTCGAGGAACGCGGTGACCAGCGCCAGTCCGAGTCCGGAGGCGCCGCCGGTGACGAGGACGCGACGGTGGGTGTCGGTGGGGGAGGGGGACGACGACGAGAAGGGCAGTCGATCCAGCCCGGGCAGCGGCAGAGCGGACAGGGAGACCGCGGGCAGGGAGAGTGCGGGGAGGGGGACCTTGGGCAGGCGCATGAGCCGAAACTACCGGTTCAGCGCGCCGGCAGCGGGGCCGGTTGCCCCGCGGCGCCGAGGAAGTCGGCGGCCATCTCCACCGCCGGGGCCGAGGAGTCGGCGCCCTCGATGAGCACCGCCACGGCGATGTCGCCGGTCGATCCCACGAACCAGCCGTGCGACGGGCCGCTGCCGACCTCGGCGGTGCCGGTCTTGCCGATCAGCCCCGGGATCGAGTTCGCGGCAGTCGCGGTGCCGCTGCGCACGACCTCCTCCATGTAGCGGCGCAGGGTGTCCACGACGCCCGGCGGCAGCGGCTCGGGGGAGTCATTGGCCACCGCGGGCATCCCCGCGACGACCTGCGGCAGGATCATCCGCCCACCGTTCGCGACCGAGGCCTGCATGACGGCCAGGCCGAAGGGGCTGGCCAGCACCTCGCCCTGCCCGATCGACGCTTCGACACGCGCCGGGCCGCGCTCGGTGACGGGCACCGAGCCGGTGAACCACGACGAGCTCATCCCCGGGCCGGAGAACCCGACGCCCAGGCCCAGCTGCGCGGCCGTGTCCTTCATGGCGGTCGGCTCGAGCCGGTCGCTGATGACGGCCTGGCTGGTGTTGCAGGAGCGGGCGAACGCGGTCTCCATGGGCACCTCGCCCAGCGCGAAATCGCTGTCGTTGGGGATCGTGCGGCCCGAGACGGTGATCGAGGCCGGGCACGGCACGATCTCGTCGGGACCGACGGCGCCGGACTGCAACGCGGCGGCCGTGGTGACCACCTTGAACGTGGAGCCGGGCGGGAAGCGGCCCTCGAGCGACACGGGTCCCTGCTGGTCGGCGGCGGAGTTCTGCGCCACGGCCAGGATCCCGCCGGTCGAGGGCTGGATCGCGACGATCGACGCCGCCAGCCCGGTGCCGGCCACCGCGTCCGCCGCGGCCTGCTGCACGGATATCTGGACGGTGGAGACGAGGTCCTCGACCTCCCCGACCGGCGCGCTGCCGAGCTCGATCGGTTCGACGCCCGGGTTGACGATCTCTGCACGCCACCCGCCCTCGGCCTGCAGCGCCGCGAGCCACGCGTCGGGCAGTCCGTCCAGCACCGGGGAGCGGAGCTCGCGGTCGGTGCGGATCAGCTGGCCCTGTTCGGGCAGGCTCACGCCGGGGACCGCGGCGAGTCGCTCGCGGATCGGGTCGATGTCGCTGGGCCGCAGCGCGACCACCTGGTACGGCTGGTCGCCGGCCTGCGCCATGCCGTCGCGGATCGACTGCCCGGTGATGGTCGGGGCGGCCGCGCTCACCAGGGCCGCGACCGCGTCGGCGCTCCCGGCGGCGTCGGGGGCGAGCGTCACCGCCGTGACCGGAGTCCATTGCAGCAGCGGCGCGCCCGTCCGGTCGAGGACGGACGTGTCGTAGTCGAGGATTTCGGAGAACGCCAGGTAGCCACCCGGTTCGAGACGGGTGTCGAGGATAGTCGGCGCCCACTGCACCTTCCACTGGTCGTCCACCTTGGTCGTGGCGGCCTCACCCGTGGTCGTGACCACGCGCGGGGCGGGCGACGGCTCACCGCCCCCGCCGGCCGGGTCGGCGCCGCCCTCGTCGTCGTCACCCTCACCCCCGCCGCCTCCGGCGACGCCCATGTCCCACGTGATCTCCACGGGCACGGGGTCCTTGTCGGGGCGCCGGTCCCCCTCGGGCGTGTCGATCGTCAGGGTCGGCGTGAACCCCATCGACTCGATGTTCGCGGCGAGCGTCTCCTCCGCGGCGGCCGGGTCGGTGGTCATCGCGGCCGCCCCGGCGACGTCGCCGGCCTCGAGCGCGGAGAGGAACTGCTGGAGCTCGTCGGAGCCGGTGTCCCCGGTCAGCGCCGCGCAGCCGGTTCCCCCGAGGGCCACGGTCAGCACGGCGGCGACCACACCGGAGGCGGTGCGGCCGCGCCGACGGCGGGTCGTGCGGAAGGCGGGCGCGGTCGTCATCTCTCCACGAAACCAGATTCCGGCCGCGTCCGCCCGTCGTGTGGTCGGCGCCGCCGCCGGTCCGCCACGTACCCTCGGGCCACATGAGCGACAGCCGCCCCGCGCGGGCACCCGCCGACCGTCCGGGCGCCTCGCCGGTGACCGCCGGCCTCGCGCGAGTCCTCGACGACCTCGTCCGGGTGCCGGGCACCAACTACCGCGTGGGGCTGGACCCGGTGATCGGCCTCGTGCCGGTGGTGGGTGACGCGGTGGGCACGGTGGTCGCCGCGGCCGTGTTCGCCGAGGCCGTGCGCAATCGCATCCCCGTCCACCTGCTGTTCCGCATGGGGTGGAACTACCTGGTCGACGCCGCGCTCGGCGTGGTGCCCCTCGTCGGCGACGTCGCCGACGTCGCGCACAAGGCCACCTCCAAGAACCTGCGGCTGGTGGACCGCGCCATCGCCGAGGGGCGCCGCGTGGACACCGACGCCCGCGGCTACCTGCTGCGGGCGATCGGCGCCGTGGGGCTCATCCTGCTGGTGCTCCTCGGCCTGGTGGGCCTGGCGCTGTGGGGACTGCTCAGGCTCATCGGCCTGGTGTTCTGACCCGCGCCGCGCCGACGGGGAACGCCCCCGGGAGGCCAGTCCTCCCGGGGGCGTGTCGTCGCGGTGCGTGGGTCAGGCCGAGGTGACCGGCAGGAGGCGCCGGACCACGTCGTCGAGCGTGAGGACGCCCCGCACCTCGGAGACGTGGGTGCCCGGGTGCCCGCCGGACTGTTCGACGACGACGAGGTGGGCGCGCGCCTCACGCATCCTGCGGAACGCCTCGGCGACCGTCAGATCGTGCTCGAGGGACAGGCTCGGCCGCATGAGTTCCCGGGCCGTGGCGTCGCCGTCGACGTTGATCGCGTCCCGCGCGTGGACCACGCCGACCGCGGTGTCGTCCTCGAGGACCAGCAGGCGCAGATGGCCGGTGCGGCGGGCGGTGTCGCGGATCTCCTCCGGGCCCGCGTCGACGCCGACCGAGGACATCTCCTCGGGCGCGGCGGGCTGATCGAGGTCGCGCTCGCCGAGCAGGTCGCCCACGGTGAGCTCCTGCAGCTCGAGGGCGCTGAGCAGCTGGCGCTGATGGGTGTCGTCCAGGGTCCCCGCCTCACCGGAGTGCCGCACGAGCTCACGCAGCGAGTCGGCGTCCTGGCCCGCGGCGACCTCGTCCACGGCCTCGACCCCCAGCCGGTGCAGGATGTTGTTCGCCATGGCGTTGAGGGCGACCAGGAGCGGACGGGTGAGCCAGAGGAACGCCCGCATCGGAATCGCCAGCAGGGTGGCCGAGTACTCGGGGTGGGTGATGGACCACGACTTGGGGGCCATCTCGCCCACCACGAGGTGCAGGAACGTGACGATGATCAGCGCCAGGATGAACGCGATGACGTCGGCGGTCCACAGCGGGAGCCCCCACCCGGCGAACACCGGGGTGAGCCAGTGGTGCACGGCGGGCTTGGTGATGGAGCCCAGCGCCAGCGCGCACAGCGTGATACCGAGCTGGGCGCCGGCGAGCAGGAGCGTCAGCTCGGACGCGTTCTTCAGGGCCGCGCGGGCGGCGGCACTGTGCGCGGCGTCGTCCTCGAGCCTGTGCCGGCGGGCCGAGATGAGCGAGAACTCGACGGCCACGAAGAACGCGGACGCCGCGATGAGCAGGACGGTCGCTAACAAGACGACCCAGGGATTGCTCATCACCCCACCGTCGGCGTCGGCGGCGAGCAGGGTGGTGGTGGGAGTCATCGTGCGGCCTCCTCGACCACGACGTGCAGTTCCGCGGGGACGCGGCGTTCGATGCGGCGGACCTCGGTGCGCAGGACGCGGTCGGTGGAGATCTCCTCGAGGACGTCCGTGTCCGGCAGCGGGATGTCGACGCGGGCGCCGACGTCCGGCAGGTCACCGATCGTCTCGATGACGAGTCCGCCGAGTGTCTCGGCGTCGACCTCGGGGAGGGTGATGTCGAGGAGGCGCTCCACCTCGTCGAGGTGCGTGTCGCCGGTGAGGACCCAACCCAGCCCCTCACTGACCGGGACGTCCGCGGCCTGCGGGTCGTGCTCGTCCGCGATCTCGCCGACGATCTCCTCGGCCATGTCCTCCATGGTCACGACGCCGGCGAATCCACCGTACTCGTCCACGACCACGGCCATCTCGGAGCCCTGGGCGCTCAGTCGGGCCGCCACCTCGGGTAGCGGCAGTGACGCTGGCACCCGGAGCGGGGCGCGCATCACCGTCGACACCTGGGTCAGCGAGCCGTCGGTGTCGTCGTCACAGAGCACGAGGAGGTCATGCAGGTCGACGATGCCGATCACGTCGTCGGAGTCCTCGCCTACGACCGGGTAGCGGGTATGTCCCGTCGCCATCTTGGCCAGGACCGCGTCGACGGAGTCCTCGGCCCGGACGACGTCCGTGCGCGAGCGCGGGATCATCGCGTGCTCGGCGGGCTGACCGGGAAAGTCGAGCATCCGGTCGAGGAGCCGACTGAGCTCGGGGGAGAGTTCGCCGGCCTCGCCGGACTCGGCGACGATGTGCTCGAGGTCGCGGGCCGTGGCCGAGTGCTCCTTGTCGTGCACGGGCTCGATGCCGACCGCCTTGAGCAGCGCCACGGAGGCCTTGTCGAACAAGCCGATGAGCCAGCCGAACACGGCGAGGTAGATGGCGGTGGACCGGGCCAGCCACCGGGCCACGGGCTCGGGCCTGGCGATCGCGAGGTTCTTCGGCACGAGCTCACCGAAGATCATCTGGACCACGGTCGAGAACAGCAGTGCCAGGATCGTGCCCACGCCCACGCCGACGGCCTGCGGCACCGAAGCCAGACCGAGGAGGTCACCGATCGCCCGGCCGATGAGCGGCTCGGCGACGTACCCCACGACGAGGGTCGTGACGGTGATCCCGAGCTGCGCGCCCGAGAGCATGAACGACGTGCGTCTGGTGACGCCGAGGACCCGCTCGGCGACCGGGTCGCCCTTCTCGGCCGCCGCCCCCATGCGGGAGCGGTCGACGGCCATGAAGGCGAACTCCTGGGCCACGAAGTAGCCCGTCAGCGCGGTGATCGCCAGTACGACCACGACGCCCACTAGTAGTGAGAGCGCGATGCTCATCCGGTGTGCCCCCTTCCGTGAAGGGGGCTGGTAGATCGGGCCGGGGTGTCGGCTCGGCTCACTGGAGGTGCTCCTGCGCTCATCGGGTTGCACCCCGGGCCGGTCGCCCGAGGGTTGATTTCTCCGATTGTCCTGTCCCGGGTGGGAAATGTCGACTCCCACCTGTGGGGCGAGATCGACGGCACAGTTTGTCCCGCAGGAAAAGCAGGAGTAGCACTGTCTGTCATGACAACTCGGAATGCCGAGGTGGCTCTCGCCGATACGGACCGCAGGTTCTTCGGCCATCCACTCGGATTGGCGAACCTGTCGGGTATCGAACTGTGGGAGCGTTTCAGCTTCTACGGCATGCAGGGCCTGCTGGCGTACTACATCTACTACGCGGTCGCGGACGGTGGCCTCGGGTACTCCGAACAGATCGCGGCGTCGATCGTCGGTGCTTACGGCGGTCTGGTCTACGCCTCCGCGATCCTCGGCGGCTGGATCTCGGATCGCCTGTTCGGCGCCGAACGGACCCTGTTCGGGGCGGCCGTGCTCATCATGCTCGGCCACCTGTCCCTGGCCCTCGTGCCGGGCCCCGTCGGGCTGGGGATCGGCCTCGTGTTCGTGGGCGTCGGCGCCGGCACGCTCAAGGCCACCACCTCGACCGTGGTCGGCGACATGTACCGGCGGACGGACGACCGGCGTGACGCCGCGTTCTCCATCTACTACATGGCGGTGAACATCGGTGGCCTCACCGGCCCGCTGATCACCGGGGTGCTGTGGCACGCCAATGGATTCCACTGGGGATTCGGCGCCGCGGCGGCGGGAATGGCGATCGGCCTCATCCAGTACGTCGCGGTGCGTGGCGCCACGCTCAAGGGCGTCGGGGCCGTCGTGCCCGACCCGCTCCCGCGGCCGCAGCGGGTCCGGGCCCTGGTCATCGGCGTGGTCGTGGTGGTGCTCGTCGCGACAGCGCTGGCCCTGGGCCTCATTCCGCTGGAATCCCTGGCGGACATCGTCACCGCGATCGCCGTGGTGGGCGCCGTCGCACTGTTCGCGCTGCTGATCACCAGCCCCAAGACGCAGCCCGACGAGCGAAGCCGGGTCGTCTCGTTCATCCCCATGTTCATCGCGTCGGTGGCGTTCTGGGCGCTCTTCCAGCAGCAGTTCACGGTGATCGCGATCTACTCGGACCAGCGTCTCGACCGCAACCTGGGTGGCTGGGAGATGCCGGCGAGCTGGGTCCAGTCCATCAACCCGCTGTTCATCATCATCTTCGCCGCGGTCTTCGCGACCCTGTGGGTCAAGCTCGGCAGCCGTCAGCCCTCGAGCCCGATCAAGTTCGCGCTCGCGAACCTCATCATGGGCATCGCCTACCTGGTGTTCCTGTTCTTCGTCGGCAGCGTCGCGACGCCGCTGCTCGGCATCGTCGGTATCCTGTTCCTGTTCACCATGGCCGAGCTGCTGCTCTCGCCGGTCGGGCAGTCGCTGTCGACCAAGCTCGCACCGGAGGCCTTCAAGACGCAGATGGTCGCGCTGTTCTTCCTCAGCGTCTCCATCGGCAGTGCGCTGTCCGGCGTGCTCGCGGGGTACTACGACCCGAACGACGCCGGGGCTGAGCGCAACTACTTCCTGGTGCTCGGCGTCGCGTCGATCGTCCTGGCCGGGATCATCGCCGCGCTGTCGCCGTGGATCCGCAAGAACATGATGGGCGTGCGCTGACGCACCTCTGACTCATCCCCTGACACGACCGCGGCCACCGAGGAGATTCTCGGTGGCCGCGGTCGTATCAGGATCCGGCCGGGACGGCGGTGTTCAGTCGGCCGAGCCGGTCTGCCAGACCTCCCATGGCACGGACCAGTCGCCGTTCTGCCAGACCTCCAGCTCGGGCCCGCCGGTGCCGCGGACCTCGACGACGTCCCCGGTGACCGCCTGGTCGAAGTACCACTTCGCGTCAGCGGGGGAGAGGTTGAGGCAGCCGTGCGAGGTGTTGGTGTTGCCCTGGGCCCACATCGACGACTCCAGGGCGTGGAAGTAGATCCCGTCGTTGGAGATGCGCACGCCGTGGTCGACGGTGACCCGGTAGCCGGCGGACAGGGGCAGGCCGTAGGTCGTGGAGTCCATCAACACCGAGCTGGACTTGTCCAGGACGGTGTAGGTCCCCGGCTGGGTCCAGAAATGCATGGTCACGCCGCCGTACGTGGCCCAGCCGCCCTTGCCCATGGAGGTGGGCATGGTCTTGAGCAGTTCGCCGTTGCGGTACACGGAGACCGTCTTGGTCGCGTCGTCGGCGATCGCGATGCGCCGGTCGCCGATAGTGAAGTCGGCTTCCGCGCCGGCACCGCCCCACTGGTCGCCACCGAGGTCGCGCCCCTCGGTGTCGAGTTCGACCCGCACTCGGGTGCCGGTCTCGTAGTAGTCCTTCGGACGCCAGTGTGCCGAGGAGTCGTCGGCCCAGAACCAGTTGCCCTCCACCTCGGGCGAGGTGGTGACCTTCATGTGTTTCTCAGCTTCTTCGCGGTCAGCGATGGGCTGGTCGAACTTCGCCACGATGACGATTCCGACGCCGTACTCACGGTCCGACTGCAGGGTCCCGCCTCCGGTCGTGGTCAGGGTCGGGGTCACGACGGCCGCCGGGTCGGCCATGCTGAACGTCCGTGTGTCCGTCCTGGTCCCGCCGACCGCACCCTCGTAGGTGATCTCCAGGGTGTAGGTGCGCCCGAACCCGAGTGTGACGGCCGGCTCCCACTCCGATCCGTCACGCGAGATTTCGCCCTCGATCTGCTTGCCGGCGTCGTTGGTGAGCACCGCGTTCGTGATGGTGCCGTTCTCGACGGTGGCCCGGACGCCGTCGACCACGGCGACGTCAGTGGCGCCGTCGGCGGGGACGACCTCCAGTGCCGCCGGGGCGGGCGCCTGCGCACTGGGCTCGGTGGGGGTCGTCTCCCCGGCGGAGCCCGTGGGCACCGGGATGGTGCACCCGGCGACGACGAGGATCAGCGCGAGCAGTCCGGCGAGCAGGGCGAGGGGGCCCGTCACCGCCGGAAGAGAGGGGGTTTCAGACCTGGACAGGGACATGCATCAACTCCGAAGCGACAAGCGTGGGGCAGCCGGTGAATCACGGCTTATGTCGACATGATGCACTCCGTGTCCGACACGGAGCGAATCCGAAACGGCCGGCCGCCCACTCGTTGTGGAGTTGTGACCGTCGTGGGGCCCGCGCGATGGCGGAAGCCGGTCGGCGGGGATGCGTTCGGACGGGTACAACGGAGGCCATGAGTATCGATCGACCAGTGACCATCATCGGCGGCCACGGCAAGGTCGCCCTCCGCACGGCCCGGATCCTGTCGGACGCGGGCGCGGAGGTGCGCTCGGTGATCCGCAACCCGGACCACGCCGACGACATCCGGGCGGCGGGCGCCACCCCCGTGGTGGCGGACGTCGAGAAGCTCGACGTCGAGGGCCTCCGCGAGGTCGTCCGCGGCAGCGGCTCCGTCGTCTGGTCCGCCGGCGCGGGCGGCGGCAATCCCGACCGCACCTACGCGGTAGACCGCGACGCGGCGATCCGCTCGATGGACGCGAGCGTCGCCGAGGGCGTGGAGCGCTACGTCATGGTGTCCTACGACGGCGCCGGACCCGATCACGGCGTGCCGGAGGACAACGCGTTCTTCCCGTACGCCGAGGCCAAGGCGGCGGCCGACGCCCACCTGCGCGAGTCCGATCTGCAGTGGACCATTCTGGGGCCCGGCGCGCTGACCGACGAGCCCGGTGGCGAGACGATCGGGATGGGAGCGGACAAGCGCGAGGACCGGGCGACCAGTCGGGACACGGTCGCCGAGGTCGTCGCCGCCGTCCTGCGCCGGCCCGACACCGTCCGCCGCACCATCGAGTTCTCCGACGGGGACACCCCGATCGGCGAGGCCCTGACGAGGGACTAGCGCCGCGTTATCCTCACCGGATGAGGATCCTGGTGGGAGGTTCGTGGATCACCGTGATCTGCGCACTGCTCACCGCGTCGTGGAGCGTCCCGCAGTACATCATCACAGACACCGTCACGCTCAACTCCCATCCGTTGTTCGTGGTGCTGTTCTTGTTCCCGGCGCAGATCGGCGTGCCGGTGTGCCTGTTGGTGGCGCTCAACTCGCTGCTGATGGGCCTCCGTCGTCAGCTCACCACGATGCCGCGGCGGTTCCTCGCGGGAGGCCAGCTCGTGACGGTCATCCTGCTGGGGATCTGCGCGGCACTGCTGATCTCGCCCACCGCATTCGGTCGGGAGTTCATCGTCATGGCGCTGGCGTTCCAGGTGGGCCAGGTGCTGGTCGCGTTCGGGCTGGTCCTGCACCTGCTCCGCCGGCGTCGTCATCGCCGTGCGGCGGAGGGCGCCGGCGTCGGCTGAAACGTCCGGCGCGCGCGTCGGCTGAACCCTCCGGCGCGCGCGTCGGCTGAGCCGAGCGGGGCACGCGCGCAGTGGTGGGCTGACACTATGGATCGCATGCGTGCCATCCACATCTCCAGCCATGACGGACCCGCCGCCCTCGAGGTGGTCGATCTTCCTGAGTCGGAGCCCGGCGCGGTCCTGATCGACGTCCACGCCGCCGGCGTGACGTTCCCCGAGGTGCTCCAGACCCGTGGCAGGTACCAGATCTCGCCGCCTCTGCCCTTCATCCCGGGCTCGGAGGTCGCGGGCGTGGTGCGGTCCGCGCCCGAGGGATCGGGATTCGCCGCGGGGGACCGCGTGTGCGCGTTCCCCGGTCTGGGTGGCTTCGCCGAGGTTGTGGCGACCGAGCCGTCCCAGGTGTTCCACCTGCCGGAGAACCTCAGCTTCGTCCAGGGCGCGTCGATCCCGATGAACGTGCTCACCGTCCACTTCGCGCTGGCCCACCGCGGTCGGCTGCAGCCGGGCGAGACGGTGCTCGTGCACGGCGCGGGCGGCGGGATCGGTATCGCCGCCACCCAGTTCGCCACCGCCCTGGGTGCCCGCGTCATCGCGGTGGCCTCCACCGAGGAGAAGCGGGAGCTCGCTCGCAAGGCCGGCGCGACCGATGTCATCGCGCCGGAGGGGTTCAAGGACGCCGTGAAGGAGCTCACGGGCGGTCAGGGCGTCGACATCGTCGTCGACCCCGTAGGCGGTGACCGGTTCACCGACTCCATCCGCGCGCTGGGCCAGGAGGGGCGGATCCTCGTCATCGGCTTCACGGCAGGCGAGATCCCCACGGTCAAGGTCAACCGCCTGCTGCTGGGTAACAAGAGCGCGGTGGGCGTCGGCTGGGGCGAGTACTGGATGTCCAACCCCGGCTACCTGCAGAAGCAGTGGGCCGAGGTCGAGCCGCTGCTGGCCTCGGGCCGGCTCGACCCTCTCGTCGGTGCGGAGTTCCCGCTCGAGAACGCCGCCGAGGCGCTCGAGCTCATGGACGGCCGCGGCGCGGTGGGCAAGATCGTCCTGACCACCGGCCGCTGACCCGGGCCCGCGTCGCGGCGGCCGGGTGCTGCGCCGGGCGGCGTCAGCGCGCCAGGGCCCGCAACCGCCGCCCGGCCTCCGCGAGCACCTCGGGTCGCTTGCAGAACGCGAACCGCACCAGGTGCGACCAGTCGTCGGTGAACGCGTCGGTGAACGGCGCGAACGGCACCGCCGCCACCCCGACCTTCTCGGGCAGCTCGAGGCACCACGCCGCCGCGTCGGTCACCCCGAGCGGGCCCGGGTCGGCGGTCAGGAAGTAGGTGCCCTGCGCGACGACGAGGTCGAACCCGACTCCCGTGAGGATCCCCGCCAGCTCGTCCCGCCGGTCCTGCATGTCCTTCCGGAGCGTCGCGATCCATTCCTGCTCGTGGCGCAGCGCGTGCGCGACCGCCGGCTGTAGCGGCGAGGCGACGGTGAAGCTCATGTACTGACGCGCGGTGCGCGCCCCCTCGACGAGATGCGCCGGCCCGGTGAGCCACCCGATCTTCCAGCCCGTGCAGTTGAGCAGCTTCCCCGCGCTGGAGATCCGCAGCGTCCGCTCCGCCATCCCGGGCAGCGTGGCGATCGAGACGTGTTCGACCCCGTCGTAGGTGAGGTGGGAGTACACCTCGTCGGAGATCGCGATCGCGTCGAACTCGCGGCACAGGGCCGCGATCTCCTCGAGGTCCTCACGCGGCAGCACGGCGCCCGTGGGATTGTGCGGCGTGTTGACCAGCACGGCCCGCGTCCGCGGCGAGAACGCGTCCCGCAGCGAGTCCACATCGAGTCGGATATGGCCGCCCGAGCGGATCAACCGCGCGGCGCGACGAGTGGCCCCGGCCATCGCCACCGCGGCCACGTAGGAGTCGTAATACGGCTCGATGACGACCACCTCGTCGTCGTACTCCACCAGGCCCACCACCGCGGCGGCGATGGCCTCCGTCGCGCCGACCGTCACCAACGTCTCGGTGTCCGGATCGTGCACCAGGCCGGTGCGCGCCGTCTCGTCGGCGACGATCGCGTGACGCAGCTCGGGGATCCCCGACCCGGGAGGGTACTGGTTGTGGCCGTCGCGAAGCGCCCGCACCGCCGCCTCGATCATCGACTCCGGCCCGTCCGTGTCCGGGAAGCCCTGGCCCAGGTTGATCGCGTCGAACTGCGTTGCCAGGCGCGAGACCTCGGTGAAGATCGTCGTGGCGTGGGGCGCGAGTCTGCGGACCGTCATGGGGGAAGCCTAGGTGTGTTGACGGCGCCGGTGGCCGCGGGCCGGGCCGATACGATGGGCGGCATGTCCGAGCCCTTCTCCGCCGCCCCCGCTCCGATCGGTACCTCCCCCGCCCGTGCCAGCGGTGCCCGCTCCACCACGGTCGGCCCGTGCACGCAGCGCCGGGCCGTGCTGGCGGCCCTGCCCGGGATCATCCTGCTGCCGGGCATCGCCTCCGCGTGCGGGATGACCGAGCCGGCCCAGCCGCCGTCGACCGTGCAGCAGACCACCACGGTGGCCGCGACCACCATCCCGGCCGCCGAGATCCCCGTCGGCACGGCCAAGCAGTTCAAGGCCGGCGACTCGACGGTCATCGTGGCCCAGCCCACCGAGGGCGAGTTCGTCGCCTACTCGGCGCGCTGCACCCACCAGGGCGGTGTCGTGCAGGTGATCGAGGGCATGACGCTGCGCTGTCCGCTCCACGGCGCCGAGTACGACGCCACCGACGGCCGCAACACGCTCGCCCCCGCGCCGCGTCCACTCGACGTCGTGCCGGTCAGCGAGTCCGGCGGACAGCTCGCCCTCGGCTGACGCTGACTGGAGCCGGTCGACGCCGGCCTACGACCCCGCGGCTTGCGGTGCATCCCGGGGCGGGGCGCGGCGCGGCCCCGACGCGGGTTGCGGCGCGGCCGCGTTCAGGGGTACAACAGGAACACGTTCTCAGGGCGGGGTGAAACTCCCTACCGGCGGTGATGTCGTCGACCCCATGGTCGGCGGCGAGCCCGCGAGCGCCCCGCACGCGCGGGGGTCAGCAGACCCGGTGTGATCCCGGGGCCGACGGTCATAGTCCGGATGGAAGAGAACCTCGCGTCACCCGATGCGGACCCGGCCGGCGACGGTCGTGGCCGGGCGGGCGTCGTGGCACAAGCCCTGGGCCGTCTGTGTAGAGCCCGTGAAAGGGGCACACGATGAGCCTCCTCGTCTCCTTCCTCGACGCGCAACTGGTGATCGGCGGAGTCCCGATCCTGTGGCGCGAGATCATCGGCAACGTCTTCGGCCTGGCCGCCGCGATCGGTGGCATGCGCCGCGTGGTGTGGGCGTGGCCGGTGGGGATCGTCGGCAACCTCACCCTGCTCACCGTCTTCCTCGGCGGCGTCTTCCACACCCCGCAGGACGTCGACCTCTACGGCCAGGCCGGCCGGCAGGTGATGTTCCTCGCGGTGGGCGTGTACGGCTGGTGGCAGTGGTCGCGGACGCGGCGGGCCAACGCGACCGCTGCTGCCGCGGCGGCCGCCCACGGTGGGCCCGTCGCTGACGCGCCCGCGGTACGACCGCACTGGGCGACGGGCCGTCAGAGGGCCGGGCTCGTGGTGGGGATGCTCGTCGGCACGCTGCTGTTCGGCTGGATCTTCGCGCAGCTCGGCTCGTGGGGCCCGTGGGCGGACGCGTGGATCTTCACCGGCTCGATCCTCGCGACCTACGGCATGGCCCGCGGCTGGACGGAGTTCTGGCTGTTGTGGATCGCGGTCGACGTCGTGGGCGTTCCGCTGCTGCTCAAGGCCGGCTACTACCCGTCGGCGGCGTTGTACCTCGTGTACGCGGCGTTCGTCATCTGGGGGTTCGTGGTGTGGTGGCGCGTCGACCTGGCGGAGCGAGCGGCGGCGGCCACGGCCGTCGGGAGGACGGAGTCGCTGGCGGAGCCGCAGCGGGCGTAGTTCCGCTGCCGGGTACGCACCGCTGCGTCGATCCGCCCTCCGATTCGCGACTTGCCCTCCGATTCACGATTCGCCCTCCGGAGTACGCTCCGCGCTAGGAACTCCGCGGGCGGATCGTAATTCGAGGGGCCGATCGCAATTCGAGGGGCCGATCGTGGCCCGAGGTGCGGATCGCGAGCCCCGCGAACACCGAGCCCGACACCAGCGCTCCGGCCGTGGGTTCGGGAGTGCCCGCCCTTTCACGTCGCGCCACCTATCCGATTTCACGCCGCCTAAGGGGTCCGATAGGTGTCGCGTGATCAGATAGGTGGCGTTCGCAGGGGCAGTCACAAACCGCCGCTCACCGCCGCTGTCAGCGCGAACGGCCCCGCGGACGGCCCTCGTGGACGGCCCCGCCGCGAACGACCCCCGCGGACGCCGAACTCGCGCGCGCCGTCAGTCGGCCCAGCGCCGCGCGTGCAGCAGGACGTCGATCGCGGTGGCCTTGCCGGCCGGCCGCAGGTCGTGTCGCAGGGAGATCACCTCGAGGCCCTCGGCACCGCGGGCGAGGTCGGCGACTCCGGGCAGGAGAGTCGGGTCCTGGGGCCCGCCGACACCGCGGCGGAGGTTCTCGGCGGCGTGGCCCAGGTAGACGAGGTGCCCGCCGGGCCGCAGCCAGGTGCCGGCGTCGCGTAGCACGGCGTCGAGTTCCGGCAGGTCGAGGTGGAGGAAGCCCACCACGACGAGGTCGACCGGCTCCGCGGGTGACCAGGTCCGCGCGTCGCCGACCACCCAGTCGACGCTGCCGCTGCGCCCCTCGTCGGAGTCCTTCGCCCGGGCCTGCTCGATCGCGACCTCGGAGAAGTCCACGGCCTGCACCCGCCAGCCGTGCGCGGCGAGCCAGCGCGCGTGCCGCCCGTCACCGCACGCGAGGTCGACGGCGGTGCCCACTCCGAGGCCGGCGTCCTCCGCGGCCGTGACCTCCGCGACGATCCGGGCGGCCGGGGTGGTCCCCCAGGCATCGGGCTGCGCGAGGTAACGGGCGTTCCATGCGGAGGCGTCCACGGGCGGTGGTCCTTTCGGTCGAGTGTGGGAGAGGTCGAGTACGGGAGAGGTCGGGTGGGGCGGACAGGAGGGAGGGCGACTACGACCCGCGCACGTCGCGCATCGGCGGCCGCTCACCGGGGTCGACGCGGACGGTCTGGGCGCGGAAGCCCCCGTCGTCGGGATCGCGCCGGTGCAGGGTCAGGGTGTCGCCGGGGGCGTCGGCGCCGGTCACGCGTCCGTGTCGCCGCAGTCGGCTCAGCATCGCCAGGTGCTGGTGCATGGCCATCACGGCCAGCGCGGAGTCGGGGGAGTTGCGGTGCACCCGTCGCCCCAGGTCCACCTGGGCGAGTGCGTCGAGGCCGTACGCCTCATAGAGGTCCACGAGAATGCCGAGGTCGACGCCGTACGCGCCGGCGAAGGGGATGGACTCGAGCGCCTCGCGCGTCCCCGCGTACTCGCCGGCGAGCGGCTGGACGAATCCGCCGAGGTCGGGCCAGTGGGTGGCGATGAGGGGCCGGGCGACGAGTTCGGTGACGCGGCCGCCGCCGGCGGGCAGGACGGTGCGGCCGTCGTCGAGGGGCCGGTCGTAGGCGCCCTTGCTGAACACGACGCCGGGTTCGGTGAGCAGCGGCCCCAGCAGTCCGGTCGCGAACGCGGGGTCGAAGTCGCGCAGGTCGGAGTCGAGGAACGCGACGATGTCACCGTCGGTGGCGGCGAGCGATTTCCACAGCGCCTCGCCCTTGCCGGGCACGTCGCCCAGGGCGGGGAGGATCTCACCCTGGGCCACGACGCGGGCGCCGGCGGCGCGCGCCACCTGTGCGGTGGCGTCGGTGGAGTGGGAGTCGACGACGACGAGCTCGTCGATCAACGGCACGCCCCGCACGAGCTCGGAATGCAGGGCGGCGACGATCGCGCCGACGGTCGACTGCTCGTCGCGGGCGGGCAGCACGACCGAGATGCGGCGGCCCGCCTTGGCCGCGACGAGGTCGCCGGGGCGGAAGTCGGCCGCGCGGTAGGTTCGTCGCGCCGACCAGGCACGAACCGGGTCCGCCCGGTCGGCGAGGGTCGTCCGCGAATGCTCGGTCACGTCCGCGATCCTGCCAGAGCCGGGGACGTGGTGGTCTCGAGCGCCGGGCCCGGGTGGGAGCGGTGTGCCACGATGCACATATGGACTTCTCCCCGTCGCCGCGCGCCGCCGAGCTCACCGCCGCGGTCCGCGAGTTCATCGACGCCCACATCGCCCCGGTCGAACCGGACATCCACGCCGACATCGCCCGGCGCCGTCTGTCCGGGCGGGACCCGTGGGCGGTGGACCCCCGGGTCGGGGAGTTGCAGGCGCTCGCGCGCGAGCAGGGGCTGTGGAACCTCTTCCTGCCGGCCGGCCACGAGCGTCCCTACGCGGAGCGCTACGGCACCCGCGGCGGCACGGGCCTGACCAACACGGACTACGCCCCGGTCGCGGAGGAGATGGGCAGCTCGTTCCTGGCCCCGCTGGTGTTCAACTGCAACGCCCCGGACACGGGGAACATGGAGGTCCTGCTCAAGTACGGTTCGCAGGAGCAGAAGGACCGCTGGCTGGACCCGCTTCTGGCCGGGGAGATCCGCAGCGCGTTCCTCATGACCGAGCCCGCAGTGGCCTCCTCCGACGCCTCGAACATGGCCGCCACCGCGCGGATAGAGGGGGACGAGGTGGTGCTCGACGGTCGCAAGTGGTGGTCCACGGGCGTCGGTCATCCCGAGGTGGGCATCTTCATGGGCGTGTCCGACCCGGACGCGCACCGCTACCTGCGGCACTCGATGGTGCTCGTGCCCATGGACGCCCCCGGCGTGACGGTGGAGCGGATGCTCACCGCGCAGGGCGTCCACGACGAGCCGCTCGGCCACGGCGAGGTGACGCTCACCGGTGTGCGGCTGCCGGTGTCGAACATCATCGCCGGCCCCGGCCGGGCCGCGGAGATCGCGCAGGGCCGCCTGGGCCCGGGCCGCATCCACCACTGCATGCGGCTCATCGGGCTGGCCGAGATGGCGCTGGATCTGGCGTGCCGCCGCGCCTCCGAGCGGGTGGCGTTCGGCAAGCCGATCGTCAACCTCGGCGGCAACCGCGAGCGCCTGGCGGGGGCCCGCATCGCGATCGACCAGGCCCGCCTGCTCGTCCAGCACGCCGCCTGGAAGCTCGACGCCGAGGGGCAGGCGGCGGTCGAGGTCAGCGCGATCAAGGCCGCGGTCCCGAAGATGGCGCAGGAGGTCATCGACATGTCGCTGCAGCTGCACGGCGGCGGCGGGATGAGCGACGACTTCCCGCTGGCCGGGGCGTACGCCACCGCGCGGTCGCTGCGACTGGCCGACGGCCCGGACGAGGTCCACCTCGCCGTCGTCGCCCGCGCCATGCTCGCCCCCTACCGTGACGCCGCCGCGGCCCGGACCACCGCCGACGCCGGGTCCGACCGGTGAGCCCGCGGGACGGTATGCCCGACGACGACGCCGCCCTGCGCCGCCGCGTCCCCGGCACCGGCGCGGTGCGCGCCGAGGACGCCTTCGACGTGGAGGCCGTCGCCGCGTGGTTGCGGTCGATCACCCCCGACGACCCGGACGTGCTCGCCGGCGTGGACCTGGGCGACGACGACGAGCCGGTCCTCCCGGAGGTCCGCCAGTACACCGGTGGCGCGTCGAACCTCACCTACCTGCTGCGCTACCCCGGCGCGGACCTGGTCCTGCGGCGACCGCCGGCGGGGACCAAGGCCCGGGGCGCGCACGACATGAGGCGCGAGTACCGCGTCCAGTCGGCGCTGCGGCCGGTCTACCCGCTGGTCACGCGCATGGTCGGGTTCTGCGACGACCACTCGGTCATCGGCTCGGACTTCTACGTCATGGAACGCATGGCGGGCACCATCCTGCGCAAGAACCTGCCCCGCGACCTGCGCCTCGACCGGGTCACGACCCGGCGCCTGAGCGAGTCGGCCGTGGACGCGCTGGTGGACCTGCACGCGGTGGACGTCGCCGCCGCCGGACTGGAGGACCTCGACCGCGGCGAGGGATACGTGCGCCGCCAGGTTGAGGGCTGGTCCGCCCGCTACCGCCGCGCCCGCACCCCGGACGTCCCGGACTTCGCGCCGGTGATGAAGTGGCTGCACGCGAACCAGCCCGAGGACGTCGGCCACTGCCTCGTCCACAACGACTTCCGGTTCGACAACCTCGTCCTGGACCCCGACGACGTCACCCGGGTGATCGGCGTCCTGGACTGGGAGATGGCCACAGTCGGCGACCCGCTCATGGACCTGGGCGGCGCGCTGGCCTACTGGGTCCAGGACGACGACGGCCCGCTGTTCAAGGCCTTCCGTCGCCAGCCCACGAACGCGCCGGGGATGCTCACCCGACGGCAGGTCGTCGAGCGGTACGCGCGCCGCGCCGGCCTGGACATCACCGACGAGCAGTGGCGCTTCTACGAGGTGTTCGGCCTGTTCCGGCTCGCGGTGATCGCCCAGCAGATCAACCACCGCTACTACCACGGGCAGACCACCAACCCGGCCTTCCGCGCGTTCCGCCCCGGGGTGGCGTTCCTCGAGCAGCGCTGCCTGCGCCTCATCCGCACCGGCGACGGGCGCCTGTCACCCACGCGGATCTCCCCGAAGGACGTGATCCCGGAACTGCTCGGCGTGCCCCGCGTGGCGCTACCGCTGCTCGCCGGCGGCGTCCACGACGCCCGCGGCAAGGTCACCGGCGTCCTCGGCGGGCTCCCCGTCATCGGCGGTCTGGTCCGCGGCGCGGGGGGTGAGCGCTGATGGGCGCCATCCACCTCGTCCGCCACGGTCAGGCCTCGTTCGGCAGCGGTGACTACGACCGGCTGTCCGAGACCGGACACCTGCAGGCGCGCCTGGCCGGTGAGGACATGGCCGCCCGCGGTCTGCGGCCCGACGTCATCATCCACGGCGGCATGCGGCGCCAGCGCGAGACCGCCGAGGGCCTGCTCGAGGGCCTGCGCGCGCACGGCGACGTGGACTGCCCCGTCGAGGTCGACGAGCGGTGGGCGGAGTACGACGCCGACGCCGTCCTCGAGGCCGCGCGCGTGGCCGGCCTGTCCGCCGAGCACGGCACCCTCGACTCGGCGGGCTCCTCCGACGAGGCCAAGCAGGCCTTCCAGCGCGAGCTCGACGCGGCGCTGGGCCACTGGTCGGGGCTCGAGGCGTTCGCCCGGTACCGCGCCGACGCCGAGGCCGCCCTCGCCGACGCCGCCGCCCGGTCCGGCAGCGGCAGGACGACCTTCGTCGTGTCCTCGGCCGGCACCATCTCGCTGGCGGTGGCGACGCTGCTGGCCGACCCGGAGGGTGTCGTCGGGTTGTGGACCCGCCTGCAGCGTGTGACGGTGAACACCGGCACGGCCCGTGTCGTGGTGGGTCGGGGCGGGATGACCTGCATCGCGGTCAACGAGCACCAGCACCTCGAACGGGCGGCCGGACCGGATGACCCGCGGCGCCTGATCACCCTCCGGTGAGCGGGCGGCGGGACACGACCTCAGGAGAGACGCCCGATGCCCACGTTCCGACGCGGTCACACGACGATCGCCTACACCGACACCGGCGCGCCCGCCGGTCGTGAGGACGCCCCCGTGGTGCTGTTCGCCCACGGTCTGCTGTTCTCCGGCTGGATGTTCCACCCCCAGATCGCCCGCCTGCGGGACCGCTACCGCTGCGTGACGATCGACTTCCGCGGCCAGGGCAACTCGCCGCGTGCCCTCGGCGGGTACGACATGGACACCCTCACGGTGGATGTCGCCGAACTGCTGCGGCACCTGCGGATCCCGGTGGTCAACTTCGTGGGGCTGTCCATGGGCGGCTTCGTGGGCATCCGGCTGGCCGCCCGCAATCCTGAGACCGTGCACACCCTCACCCTCATGGACACCGCCGCCACCGCCGAGGAACCGGCCAACCGCCGCAAGTACCGGACCCTGTCGGCGGTGTACCGCGTCGCCGGCATCCGTCCCGTCCGGTCGCGGGTCGCGCCGATCATGCTCGCCGAGGGCAACCTCGACGCCCCCTGGATCGACGAGTGGATGGCGATGCTCGAGCGCACCGACCGGGCCGGACTCGTCAAGGCGATCGAGTCGGTCGCCGATCGGGACCCGTGCGAGGACGAGGCGATCCGGATCATCGCGCCCACGCTGGTCGTGGTGGGCGCCGAGGACGCGGCCACGCCGCCGGAGAAGTCCCGCCGGCTGGTCGAGCTGATCGCGGACTCGCGGTACCGCGAGATACCCGGGGCCGGGCATTCGCCCACCCTGGAACGCCCCGACGAGATCACCGCCATCCTCGAGGCGTTCCTCTCCGAATACGGCGTGTGAAGACAGGGGAATCGATGCGAGCGGGGCGCTCTGCCGCGGAGAAGTCAGGGTCGGCGGGAGGGTGGGTGGGCGTCGTCACCGGCCGGGTCTCCGCCTGGGTGACGCTGGTGGCGGTTCTGCTGGTGAGCGGGGCGGTGTTCGCGTTCGCCTCGTCGGAGAGCTCGTCCGAGGCGCCGCGGACCCTGCCCGACGACTCCGAGGCCGCGCTCGTCTCCGTGATCCAGCGGGAGTTCCCCGACTCCGGCTCGGTGCCCGCGGTCCTCGTGGTGACCCGCGAGGACGGCGCGGAGCTCGGCCCGCAGGGCATCGCCGCCGCGGTCGGCGCCGGTGAGCGCATGTCCGAGGTCGTGGGGACCCCGCCGCAGGGTCCGATCCCGTCGGACGACGGGGCCGCTGCTCTGGTGCTCGTGCCCGTCGACGCGTCGCTCATCTCCGGCGGCGAGGGGCGTGAGCTCGTCGCGGAGATGCGCTCCGTCGTCGTCGCGGGGCTCGACGACGGGCTGAGCGCGCAGCTCACCGGCGGACCCGCGTTCGCCGCGGACACGGCCGCCGCGTTCGAGGGCGCCGACTTCCGGCTGCTGGCCGCCACCGCTCTGGTCGTCGCGGTGCTGCTCATCATCACCTACCGCTCGCCGGTCCTGTGGCTGGTGCCGCTGCTCATCATCGGCGTCGCCGACCGGGTCGCGGCTCTGCTCGTCTCGTCGGTCGGCGAGGCCGCGGGCGTCACCGTCGACGCCTCGACCTCCGGCATCGTCTCCGTCCTCGTCTTCGGCGCGGGCACCAATTACGCCCTGCTGCTGGTCTCCCGCTACCGCGAGGAACTGCGCAGGACCCGGGACCGCCGCACCGCACTCCGCGACGCCTACCGCGGCGCGGTCCCGGCCGTCCTCGCCAGCAACATCACGGTCGTCCTCGCGCTGCTCACCCTGCTGCTGGCGACCCTGCCCAACTACCGCTCGCTTGGCCTGGCCGCGGCGGTCGGCCTTCTCGTCGCGCTGGTCTACGCGCTCGTCGCGCTGCCCGCCGCCCTCTCGGTGTGCGGCCGCGGCCTGTTCTGGCCGTTCATCCCGCGCCCGGGCCGGCACCACGGTCGCCACGAGGCGGGTTCGGAGCCCGCCACGCCCGAGGGCTTCGACGAGGAGGTGCCCCCCGGGGTCTGGGGCCGCATCGCCGCACGCGTCGTGAAGCGCCCGGTCACGGTGCTGGTGTCCTGCGTTCTGCTGCTGGCGGTCCTCGCGCTGGGCCTGGTCGGCACCCGCGTCGGCCTGAGCCAGACCGAGCAGTTCCGCACCGCGTCCGAGTCCGCCGCCGGTCTGGAGACCGCGGCCGAGCACTTCCCGGCCGGCGTCACGGACCCGGTCACCGTCCTCACCCGCACCGGGACCGAGGCCGGGGTCGCGGAGGCCGCGCAGGGCGTCGAGGGCGTCGTGTCCGCCCGCCCCGCAGGAGCATCGGGAACCGGGTGGAGCCGCGTCACCGTCGTG
This sequence comes from Dietzia papillomatosis NBRC 105045, assembly GCF_001570845.1. Lineage (NCBI taxonomy): Bacteria > Bacillati > Actinomycetota > Actinomycetes > Mycobacteriales > Dietziaceae > Dietzia > Dietzia papillomatosis. Next base: position 65,290 of record NZ_BCSL01000011.1, read on the forward strand.
CTCGACGCCGCCCCCGCCACCGACCGGTCCGAGGACAGCGTGGTCGCGCTGCGCGAGGCGGTCGACACCGTGCCCGGCTCCGAGGCGCTCGTCGGCGGGTCCGTGGCGGAGGCCGTCGACACCTCCGAGGGCAACATCCGGGACCTGACGCTCATCGCGCCGCTCATCCTGCTCGTGGTGTTCGTCGTCCTCATCCTGGTTCTGCGGTCGCTCGTCGCGCCGCTGCTGGTCCTCACCGCGACGGCGCTGTCGTCCGTCGCCGCGCTCGGGCTCGGCACGTTCGTCACCACCCAGATCCTGGGCTTCCCAGGCCTCGACGTCGCGGTGCCGCTGTACAGCTTCCTGTTCCTCGTGGCCCTCGGCGTGGACTACTCGATCTTCCTCACCATCCGGGCCCGCGAGGAGGCCGGCACCCACGCCACCCGCGAGGCGATGGTCCGCGCCGTCGCCCTCACCGGCGGGGTCATCACTTCTGCCGGCATCGTGCTCGCCTCGGTGTTCGTGGTGCTCGGCGTCCTGCCGCTCATCGTGCTCACCCAGGTCGGCGTGATCGTCGCCCTCGGCGTGCTGCTCGACACCTTCATCGTGCGCACCCTGGTCGTCCCGGCCCTGTTCACCCTCGTCGGGGACAAGGTCTGGTGGCCGGGCGATCCGCGCCGCGGGCACCGGCGCGCCACCGGCGCCGGCCGCACCGACTCCGACACCCCCCGCCGCACAGAGGAGATCCGCGCATGAGCATCACCGCCCGCACCCACGCCCCCGCCGACCGCACACACGACCGCACCCGCCGCCCCGGCTCCCGCCTCCGCGGGCTCGTGACCGCGCTGGCCGTGGCCCCGCTGCTCGCGGCGGGCCTCGGCGCCGCCCCGGCGGCGGGCGCGCAGGACCTCACCGACGGCGGCCGCCTCGGCGGCGGGTCCTCGCAGCTGCTGCCCGACGGCGTGGCCCTCGGATCCCTCGGCGGCCCCGAGCTCTCGCAGGTCGAGTCGGTCGACCTCGAGCGCTACGCGGGGGAGTGGTTCCAGGTCGCCGCGATCCCGCAGCCGTACACCCTGCAGTGCACCAACGACACCCGCGCCGAGTACGCGGTCACCGCGCCCGGCACGGTCTCGGTCCGCAACAGCTGCGGCTCGGCGATCAGCTCGGACTCGGTGATCGAGGGCGAGGCGAAGGTCCGCGACACGGACACGAACGCCTCCCTGCGGGTGAACTTCCCGATGGTCCCGTTCCAGGACGAGGCCGGACCCGTCAACTACCGGATCACCTACCTCGCCGACGACTACTCGCTGGCGATCGTCGGCGATCCCACCCGCTCGTCGGGCTTCGTCCTCAGCCGCGAGCCCGCGCTCGACGCCGGGCAGTGGGCCACGGTGCGCGACGTCATCGAGGACCGCGGCTGGTGGTCCTGCGCGTTCCTCACCGTCCCGATGGCCGGTGGGCGGGGCGACGCCTCCCCGCTGTGCCTCCTGCCCTGACGCAGACGACCCACATCGACACGGATGAGTGACCGATGAGCATCGACCTGACCTGCACGGTCGCCGCGACGCCCGGGGAGGCGTGGCGCTACTTCGCCTCCCCGGGTGCGTTCCGCCGACTGTCCCCGCCGTTCATGCCGCTGCGTCCGGTCCGGGAGGCGGCGTCCCTGCGGGACGGCCTCGCGGTGCTCGAGCCGCGCACGGCCCTGCCCGGCCCGCTGGGCAGGCGCTTCGGTCCCCGGTGGCACGCCCGGCACGATCCCGCCGGCTACGTGGAGGGGGAGCGCTTCGTCGACCGCTGCGTGTCGCAGCCCTACGCCGCCGCGACCGGCTGGGTCCACACGCACACCGTCACCGCCGCTCCGGACGGTGAAGCGCTCCTCGGCGACCGGGTCGAGGCCCGCGTCCCCGGCGGGGCCCTCGCCCCCGTGTTCGCCTACCGGTACCGGCAGATGGCCGCCGACCTGGCCGCGATCGACCGCCACCGCGGCGCGCCGGTGACGGTCGCCGTGACCGGTGCCTCCGGACTGGTGGGCACGGCCCTGACGGCCCTGCTCGGCGTGGCCGGCCACCGCGTCATCCGCCTGGTGCGCGGACCGGTCGGCGAGAACGACGGCGACAACGACGACGACAACGACGACGAGGGCGGCGTCGCCCGGGACGGACGCGGTGGCGGGTCGGAGCGGAGCTGGGATCCGGAGGCCCCCGCCCCGGATCTGCTCGACGGCGTGGACGTGCTGGTCCACCTGGCGGGCGCACCCATCGCGGGCCGGTTCACCGATCGTCACGTCGCACGGGTCCGCGACAGCCGCGTCGGCCCCACGCGTCGCCTCGCCGAGCTCGTCGCCGCCCGCAACGGGGCCACCGCCATGGTCTGTGCCTCGGCCATCGGCTACTACGGCCCCGACCGCGGTGACGAGCAGCTGACCGAGGACTCCGCGCCGGGGACCGGGCCGGTCGCCGACATCGTGGTCGACTGGGAACGCGACTGCGACCCCGCCCGCGAGGCCGGTGCCCGGGTCGTCTCCGTCCGCACCGGCATCGCCCTGTCCGGGGCCGGCGGGATGCTGCCTCCGCTGGCGGCCCTGACGCGCGCGGGGCTCGGTGGCCGTATCGGCTCCGGCCGACAGTGGATGTCGTGGATCTCGTTGGACGACCTCACCGACATCTACCTGCGCGCGATCGTCGACCCCACGATGTCGGGGGCGGTCAACGGCACGGCCCCCGAGCCGGTGACGAACGCCGAGTTCACCCGCGTCCTGGGTTCGGTCCTGCGCCGCCCCACTCTCGTCCCCGTCCCGGGGTGGGCGCCGGCCGTCCTGCTCGGTGAGCGCGGGGCCGACGAACTGGCCCTGGCCGATCAGCGGATCCTGCCGCGGACGCTCACGGACGCCGGTCACCACTTCCGGCATCGCACGCTGCGCGCGGCGTTCGCGCACGAACTGGGCGCGGAGGAGGTCCCGGCCGCGCTGTAGCGAGGTGCCGACCGCGCTGTAGCGTCAGCGCTGCAGGATCATGGGCACGAGCACCCGGCGCGCCAGCGCCCGGATCTGCTCCTCGGAGTCCACGACGGGCGGGCCGTCCGGCATCACCACGAGCGAGTGCAGGAAGCGGCCGACCACGGAGGCGACCTCGAGCGAGAGCTGCTCGGCCTCGTCGGGCTCCATGTGGCGCGTGTGGACGTCGGCGTTCCACGTGCTGCGCACGAACTGCGCGAGCATCTCGATGATCGTCTCGAGCACCGAATCCGACTGACCGGCGAGCATCGCCATGGCCTCGACCTTGTCGCTCTCGATCATCCGACGCAGCAACTCGTTCTGGCGGATGTCGAAGACGGTGCCCACGAGCAGGTCCTCGACGTGCCGGACCGGGTCCCATTCGAGGGATTCGAACGGCGTGTACCGCGCGTTGACGGTCATCATGAGCCGCTGCGCCTCGTGCGCGTAGATCGCCCGCAGGATGTCGTCCCGTGGCCCCAGCCGACGGTAGAGCGTCACCCGCGTGACGCCGGCGGCCCGCGCGATGTCGTCGGTGCTGGTCCCTTTGATCCCGCGTTCGGCGAACACCGCGGACGCCGTCTCGATCAGACGGACGTCCTCGGCGTCCGGTTCCGCCTCCGGCGTCCGGACACCACCGCGGCCACTGTCACGAGTCACGCCCTCATGTTAGGACGTGAGGCCGCGGCGGCTGCCCGTAACGGGGTGTCGGGGGCCCGCCGGGGTTGTGCTATCGCGGAGGCTGATCGCCGCCGTCGACGGGATAGCCGCCCTGCTGGCCCTGGCCCCACCGCTGGTCGGGATCCGGCTGATAGGCCGGGTCGTAGCCCTGGGCGCCCTGCCCGCTCTGGTCGAAGCCGGGCTGACCGGGCGCGGCGCCCCGCGGGCCGTCGATCGCCTGGGTCTCCCGGCTCGACGGGGCGTCGGGGGCGGCGCCGCCCTCGGACTCCGGCACCATGTCGAACACGCCGGGCCTGGGCTTGTCCCGTCGCGGCTCCTCGTCCATCACGGAGGTGGCGCCCTTGGCGGCGGCCTCCGCGGCGGCCACGGAGCGGGCGATCTCCGGATCGGTCCGGGTGTCGAACCACTCGTCGGGGGCCGAGGGCAGATCCGCGTCGGTGTCGACGTCCGACGGCTCGTAGCGGAAGACCCCGTCGTCGTCCTTCTTGGCGACGGCCTTGGCGAAGGTCTCCAGGGAGTCGCCGAACTGAGACGGGATCATCCACATGGTGGCCGCGTCGCCCTTGGCCATCTCGGGCAGGTTCTGCACGTACTGGTAGGCCAGCATCTCCGGCGTCGGCTTGGAGGCCTTGACGGCGGCGTTGACCCGCGCGATCGCGGCGGCCTGCCCCTCGGCCACCAGGTAGCGGGCGGCCCGCTCACCCTGCGCGCGCAGCATGCGCGACTGCCGGTCCGCCTCGGCCGCGAGGATGGCCGCCTGCTTGTTGCCCTCCGCGTCGAGGATCGCGGCCTGCTTGGCGCCCTGCGCGGTGGTGATGGCGGCCTCGCGCTGCCCCTCGGCGGTGAGGATGGTGGCGCGCTTCTCGCGGTCCGCGCGCATCTGCTTCTCCATCGAGTCCTGGATGGAGGGCGGCGGATCGATCGAGCGCAACTCGACCCGGGCGACGCGCAGTCCCCACCGGCCGGTCTCCGAGTCCAGCACGCCGCGGAGCTGCTTGTTGATCATGTCGCGGCTGGTGAGCGTCTGCTCCAGCGTCAGGCCGCCCACCACGTTGCGCAGGGTGGTGGTCGCGAGCTGCTCGACGGCGATGATGTAGTTGTTGATCTCGTAGACCGCCGACTTGGGGTCGGTGACCTGGAAGTAGACGACGGTGTCGATGCTCAGCGTGAGGTTGTCCTCGGTGATCATCGACTGCGGCGGGAACGTCACGACCCGCTCACGCAGGTCGACCTTGGCGCGCACGCGGTCGATGAACGGGATGATGAGCGTGAGCTGACCACTCACGGTGCGCTGGTAGCGGCCGAGCCGCTCGATGACCGCGGCTTCGGCCTGGGGGATGAGCTTGACCGAGCTCACCACCACCGAGACGATCAGGACGACGATGACGGCGAGAAAGATCAAGCCACCCATGGGTACCTCCGGTTGAGTCGTGCGTATCGGCTGCTGCTGGGAGGCCTCGAACTCATAGGCCGCGCACGACGATCGCCGTGGCCCCCTCGATCTGGTGCACCAGGACCTTGTCTCCGGCCTCGAACGTCTCGCCCTCGATCAGCGGTCGCGCCGTCCAGGTGTCCCCGGCGATCTCGACCAGGCCGTCGGACGGCCCGATCGCCTCGACGACCGTGCCGCCGCGACCGGTGAGGGCGGCCGTGTTGGTGTCGTGCTCGGGCAGCGTGCTGAGCAGGCGCCGACGGACGAGCGGGCGGACACCGACGACGAGGATGAGCGAGACGAGCGCGAACGCCAGCGCCTGACCCCACACCGGTGCGCCGAGGAAGGCGGCGGCCGAACCGCCGAGGGCGCCTCCGGCGAGCATGAGCATGAACAGCTCTCCGCCCGCCGCCTCTCCGGCGGCGAGAAGAACCGCTGCCCCCAGCCAGGCGAATCCCACGTGCATGACACCGACCCTACCGACAACGGGCGGTCGGCAGGTGGACTCTCGGCACGCGACTACGCTCTGGGAACGTGTCGACTCTGAAGAAGTTCGCCTGGCTCTCGGTGGCCACCGCGATCGTCACCATCGCGCTCAAGGTCGGGGCGTGGTGGGTCACCGGCTCGGTGGGCCTGCTGTCCGATGCCGCCGAGTCCGTGGTCAACCTGGTGGCGGCGGTGATCGCGCTCGGCGCGATCAGCGTGTCGGAGCGGCCGGCCGACGACGACCACCAGTACGGGCACTCCAAGGCGGAGTACTTCTCGGCGGGTGTCGAGGGCGCGATGATCTTCGTGGCCGCGGCGTTCATCCTGGTCGTGAGTGTGGAGCGGCTGATCAATCCGACCCCGCTGGAGGCGCTCGGCGTCGGCCTGGCGATCTCGGTGGTCGCCGCAGCGCTCAACGGGGTCGTCGGTCTGGCGCTCGTGCGGGCGGGCACCCGCCACCGGTCACCGACTCTGCGGGCGGACGGCAAGCACCTGCTCACCGACGTCATCACCTCCGTCGGCGTGGTTCTGGGTCTCGGGCTCGCGTGGGCGACCGGCTGGCAGGTGCTCGACCCGATCGTGGCGATCGGCGTGGGTCTGAACATCCTGTTCATCGGCTACCGGTTGGTGCACGAGTCGGGCATGGGCCTGATGGACGCGACCCTGCCCGACGAGGACAACCGGCTGATCGAGGAGGTGCTCGAGCGGCACCGCGAGCCCGGCCGCGTCGACTTCCACGAGCTGCGGACCCGCGAGTCGGGCAAATGGCGCTTCGTCGAGTTCCACGCGCTCGTGCCGGGCCGGTGGACCGTCGAGCGCGGGCACGACCTGGTGGAGACCGTGGAGCAGGAGATCCACGCCGCCCTGCCCAACTCGCACATCACCACCCACCTCGAGCCGATCGAGGACGAGCGGGCCTACAACGACGTGCACCTGTAGAGCGCGTCGCGTGGCCCGCCCGTCGGCCGTCCGGCGCTACCCCGCCGTCTCCCGCGGCTCCGCTGCCCGCAACCCCGCCGCCTGCAGGCCCGCCGCGCGGCCGCGACGCCGGTAGTAGCTCCGGCCCACGACGTTCTGCTGGTGCCAGTAACCGCGCAGGAGAAGTGGTAACTCGGGGATCCAGAACCGCTCCTCGAGCGGCAGGACGGGCTCTCGGGTCCCGAGAGTGACGTCCGCGTAGACGATGTCGGGGCCCTCGTCGGCCCGCCGGGAGGCGAGCACCGTGCCGGAGGCGTCGACGATCTGCGTGGCGCCGACGTACTCCGTCTCGTACGGCACGGACACGGTCGTCCCGGGAGCGAGGAGGAAATCGGTGCGGAACGACCCGCAGTGCGAGGCCTGTAGGACCGGTGCGCCGAGGCGGCGGGCGAACTCCGTCGGTGCGCCTTCCGAGAGGCGGCGGTTGTACTCCGCGAGCGGGCCCAGTGCGCGGTCGGTGAGCCTGCCCCAGTTCCGCGGAACCGTCCACCAGTGCGTGCCGGTGACGGCGACACCGACGCGTCCCCGGAGTCTGCTCACGGTTCCGGTGCGGATGAGTTCCCAACAGCTCGCCACCCCCACGCCGCCCAGTGCTGTCTCGAACGCGCCGTCGTCACTGCCGTCGCGGTAGAAGTCGCCGCCGGTGTAGAAGCAGTTCTCCCACATCGTCGGCAGGTCCTTGTCGTGCGTGTGCACGGTCCCGTCGGGTTCGACCAGGTGGTAGCGGTTGTAGACCTCGTCGTCGTCGGCCACCACCATCGACCCACCGACGGTGAGGTGGTAGCGCGCGGCGAGGCGACGGAACATGTCCACCGCCACGTTCTCGCGCGGCAGGACCGCGTCGTGGACCTCCGCCCGCATCGGCAGCGGCGATGTACAGAACTCGGGCACCGCGATGAGGCGCGCGCCCCGCTCGGCGGCCTCGACGATCATCGTTTCCAGCCGGCCGAGCGTGAGGTCGACGCGACCCGGCACGCCCTCCAGCTGCACGGCCGCGGCGCGGACCACCTGACCCGACATCGGACCTCCTGTAGTGAGCACGAACATGGATCGAGCGTGAACGCGGACCGACCGCGAACGAGCGCGCAGGTCAGCGACCTGCCCTATGGTCGTCATCATACAAATCCCCGCGCATTGTCAAGTGCTCTTCGGAAGGACCCATGGAACTCGGCATCGACACCCTGCTCACCCTCCTCGCGGCGGGCCTCGTCTTTCTGCTGGCGCTGTTCCTCGGCGTGTGGAAGTACCGCCAGATGGCCACGAGCCCCGGCCACGTCGCACACCCGTACGTGGACATCGCGCACCGGGCGTCGTTGCTGTACTCGTTCGCGACTCTGCTCATCGCCGTGTTCGTCGAACTGAGCGGCTGGCCGACCTGGGTCAACCTCACCGCCGCCGGCGTGCTGGTGTTCTTCTTCCTCGTGGCGATCGGCAGCTACATCCTCCACGGCGCGCTGAAGGACACGACCAACCAGTTCGAGCGGCCCTCGGCCGCGCTGCACCTCGGAATGGGGGCGCTCATCCTCGGAGAGATCGGCGGGTTCGCAGTGCTGCTCGCGGGGTTCGTCTCGGGACAGTTCATGGGCTGAGTCAGTTCGGAGGCCGAGCGCGGGTCGGGCGCGGCCGGCCCGGCGGGGTCTGTGCGCCGTTCGCCCCGGCCCGGGCCGCCGGCGGTCGTATCCTCGGCGGTGTGGGCCACCCGATCATGTTCGACGCCGCGGACCCGCTGCTGGCGCGGCTGCGGCAGGTGTGCCTCGCGCTGCCCGACGCCGCCGAGAAGATCTCGCACGGACGCCCCAACTGATACACGACCAAGGTGTTCGCGGTGTATGGCGGCTCGGTCAAGGGCGACCACGCGGACCCGCTCCTGTCCCGGGCGCTGCTGTTCCTGCCGGATCCGGGGGAGCGCGCGGCGCTGGAGCAGGACGAGCGGGTCCACGTCCCGGCGTACTACGGGCCGGCCGGGTGGCTGGCGCTGCCTCTGGACGATGGAGCGGACGGCGGCGGCCCCGGGCCCGACTGGGACGAGGTCGCCGAGCTCGTCGAATCCTCGTACCGGCAGACCGCGGGAACCCGGCGGGTCGCTAGTCTCGACGACGAGCGCGGTCGCTCGCGCGACTAGGCTGGCCGCATGCCGCTGCGCCCCCGCTCCGACGCCGCCTCGCCGCGCAAGCGCTCGTCCGGCGGCAAGCGCTCGCCCGGCGACATGGATCTGGGCACCCGGGCGCTCCTCCTGGGGGTCGGCTCGCTGGTCCTGTCCTGGGTGCCGCTGCTCAACATCATCGCGTTCCTCGCCGGGCTCATGGCCGTGGCGTTCGGCCTGCTCGCGCGCTGGCCGACCGGGTGGCTGACCAACGAGGACACCAACCCGCGGCGTGGGCTGTGGGGCGTGGTGCTGGGCTCGATCGCGCTGGTCGTGTTCGTGGTGACCGCGGTGCGGTACTCGGCGCTGTAGGGGCCGGCGCGATCAGCGGAGGTTCGACACGACCCAGCCGATCGCCGTGCGCATCCGGCGGGCGAACTCCCCGGGGTGCGTCGCGCACGCGGCATGTCCGGCGTGGACCGGGAACACCGCGCTGTGAGGCAGCAGGTCGGCCATCTCGTCCTGCACCCACTGCGGGAACGCCAGGTCCCGGGTGGTCTTGACGACGGCCACCGGCAGCGTGAGCTCGTGCAGCCACGACGTCGAGTTGAAACCCGCGACCTGCGCGATGACGTTGCGGTGCGTCGCGAACGACACCGAGGACAACTCGCGCAGGGCCCACGCGTGCGGCCGGAGTACCTCGTCGTCGACCTCCTCCTCCACGACCTCGCCGACCTCCTCCGGCACCGCGTTGAGCAACGGGGCGGAGCGCGTCAGGCCACCGAGCGACATCCTCTCGATCGCGTTGCGCCGCGCGCCGGTGCCGGTCGCGGCCAGCACCAGCCCGCCGAGGCGAGACGGGTCGCGGCGCGCGGCCAGCTGGGACACGATCCCGCCCATCGAGTACCCGCCCAGCACGGGCGCGGGCAGCTCGAGGTGGTCGGCGACCCGGAGTACGTCGTCGGCGAGGGTCTCGAACGTGAACTCGCCGTGGAAGCCGTGGCCGTGCCAGCGCTGATCGAAGGTGATGAGCCGGTGCTCGCCGCGGAGCCGCTCGAACGTCTGGTACCAGTTGAGCATCCCCGTGGCCGCCATGCCGTGCAGGAGGATCACCGGCGTGAGGTGCTCCTCGCCCGTGTCGTGGACGCGGGTGGTGACCCCGTCGGCGAGCGAGACGATCCGCCCCGGCGGCAGCAGCGACAGGTCCGGCACCATCCGCGGCACACGCGTGGCCACCCGCGGCAGCGATCCGATAGGCCTCCTGGTCACGCGCAACCTCCTGGGGTCGTGTCCTGATTGTGGGGCACCCGGCGGCCGGGTGCATCCGCGTCAGTCCACGGACACCAGCCCCTCCTGCTCGAGGAAGTCCCGCGCGACCAGCGCGGGGTCCTCGCCGTCGACGTCCACGCGCATGTTCATCTCCACCATCACCTCGTTGGTGAGCAGGTCCACCAGCGGCGCGAGGACGTCCTCGATCTGCGGGTACGCGTCCAGGACCTCGCCGCGGACGACGGTCGCGAGGTTGTAGACGGGGAAGAAGCGCTGGTCATCCTCCAGGACCACCAGGTCGAGGCCCTTGACCCGGCCGTCGGTGGTGTAGACCTCGCCGAAGCGGCACTCCCGGCCGACCGAGGTGGCCTGGTAGATGATCCCCGGCTGCATGATCGGCGTGGGGACGGTGGCGGCATCGAACCCGTAGGCCTCGGCGAGCCCCGGCCAGCCGTCGCGGCGCACCGAGAACTCGGTCTCCATGCACGTGACGGCCGATTGGGGGTCGGTGCGGACGAGCTCGGCGTAGTCGGAGAACGTCCGCACCCCGGTCTCCTCGGCGGTCGCCTGGTTCATGGCGAACGAATACGTGTTGTCGACGGTCGTGGGCGGCATCCAGCGCAGGTCGTGCTCGGCCAGGTCGGCGTCGCGCACCGCTTCCCACTGCCCCTGCGGGTCGCGGATCGGCTCGGAATTGCCCAGGTAGCTCATCCACGCGGTGCCCGTGTACTCCATGCCGATGTCGACCTGCCCGGTCACCAGCGCCTGCCGGAAGCTGTTGGACCCGGCCAGCGACGACATGTCAGACACCTCCATGCCGGCCGCCGCGAGGAGGAACTCCACGAGATAGCTGGCGATGACGCCCTCGGTGAAGTCCTTTCCGCCCACCGTGATGCGCACGCCCTCGAGCTCGGGGACCGTGCCCCCGGGCCCCGGTCCCACGCTCAGGGGCACGGACCCGCCGTTGTTGAGGCCGCAGCCGGTCGCGAGCAGCACGGTGGTGAGCAGGGCGGCGGCGAGGCGTCTGACGGGCGAGGTTCTCGTGCTGGTCATCGCAGCCCCTTCGGGTTGAACAGGAGCTCGCCGACCCCGCCGAGCCAGTCGACGAACAGTGCCAGGCACACCGCGAGCACCGAGCCCACGGCCAGCGTCGTGTAGTCCTGCAGGCGGTACCCGGTGTCGATGAAGATGCCCAGCCCGCCGGCGTCCACCAGGAAACTCAGCGTGGCCGTGCCCACCGCCAGCACGAGCGTGGTGCGCAGCCCCGCGAGGATGAACGGCACCGCCAGCGGCAGCTCGACCGACCGCAGGACGCGGGCGCTCGTCATCCCCTGACCGCGCGCGGCGTCGATGAGCGCCGGGTCGACGTTGCGGATCCCCACGATGGTGTTCCGCAGCACCGGAAGCAGCGAGTAGACCGCCACCGGCAGCACCCCGATCCAGAAGCCCGTCCGGTTGGTCGCCAGGAACAGCAGCACGATCAGCCCGATCGCCGGCGCAGCCTGCCCGATGTTGGCGAACCCCACCGCCACCGGAGCGAGGAACCGCGTCCGCCGGCGGGTGAGCAGGATCCCCAGGGGAACACCCACCGCCACGACGATCCCCACCACCGTCACCGTGATCTGCACGTGCTCGAGCGTCCGCTGGGTGAGGGACGCCGCGTTGAGCGAGGCCCGCTGCGTCTCGTCGAGCTCGCGGGAGAACGCCCACCACAGCACCCCGACCGCCGCGGCCACGATGACCAGCGGCTGCACCCACAACCTCGCCGACCCGCCGCGGGCCACGGCAGCGGGCGCGCTCATGCCCGACCGCTCTGGCCGGGGACCCGGCCCTCGTCGTTGTGCCGGTGGTTGATGCGCCGCAGCTCGGCGACCAGGTCGTCGATGCCGATGGTGCCGCGGTACACCCCGTCGCGGTCCACGACCACCGTGGTGGCGCTCGCCGTGGACAGCAGCCCGTCGAGCGCCTCCTGGAGGGACGAGTCCACCGTCACGGACCCGACCACCGGCAGTCCGCCCGACCGCAGATCGGGCATCCGGGCCACCGTGTCGCCGCGCACCCACCGCAGGGGCCGGCCCGCGTCGTCGAGCACGACCGCCCACTCGTCGCCGGACCCGCGCAACCGGGTGGCGAACTCGGCCGGGTCGTCCGAGGCCCTCGCCGTCGTCGCCTCTCCCAGGTCCACGTCACCCACGCGCCGGAGGGTGAGGGTCTTGAGCGCGGCGTCGTCACCGATGAACCCGCTCACCGTGTCGTCCGCCGGGTTGGTGAGGACGGCCTCCGGGGTGTCGAACTGCAGCACCGACGACCCGGGGCCGAGCACCGCGATCCTGTCTCCCAGCTTCACCGCCTCGTTGAAGTCGTGGGTGACGAACACGATGGTCTTGCGCAGCTCGTCCTGCAGCCGCACCAACTCGTCCTGCAGCGACGCCCGCGTGATGGGGTCGACCGCCCCGAACGGCTCGTCCATGAGCAGCACCGGCGGATCCGCGGCCAGCGCCCGGGCCACCCCGACCCGCTGCTGCTGGCCGCCCGACAACTGCGCGGGGTAGCGGTCGCGGAACTCCCCGGGGTCCAGGCCGACCAGCTCGAGCATCTCGTCCACGCGGGCCCGGGTCCGGGCCTTCTTCCACCGTAGTAGCCGCGGCACCGTGCCGACGTTCTGCGCGACGGTCATGTGGGGGAACAGCCCCGACGCCTGGATGGCGTAGCCGATGGAGCGGCGCAGGGTGTCGGCGTCGAGGCCGCGGTTGTCCTGACCGTCGATCGTGATGGTGCCGGAGGTCGGCTCGATGAGGCGGTTGATCATCCGCATGGTGGTGGTCTTGCCGCAGCCCGACGGCCCCACGAACACCGTGGTCCGGCCGGCGGGCAGCTCGAGCGAGACGTTGTCCACCGCCGGCCGCTCCTGGCCGGGGTAGATCTTGGTGACGTCGTCCAGGACGATCGGGACGCCGGAGACGGACTCGGTGGTGGTCGATCCGGTACTGGTCACTGGTTCCCCTTGATGGTCAGGCGTCCGAGCAGGACGAGGAGCGCGTCGAGGACGAGCGCGAGGACGACGATGAGCACCGTCGCGGTCAGCGCCATGGGCAGCGCGGTGGGCGTGCCGACTCGCGACAGCGCCGCGAAGATGAGGTTGCCCAGCCCCGGACCTTTGACGTACGCGGCGATCGCGAGGATGCCCATCGACATCTGCGTGGAGATCCGGATCCCGGCGAGGATGGACGGCCACGCCAGCGGTAGTTCGACGCGGGCGAGCACCCCGATCCGGCTCATACCCACCCCGCGCGCGGCGTCGACGGTCGCGGCGGGCACGGCGTCCAGGCCGACGATCGTGTTGCGCAGGATCGGCAACACGGCATAGATGACCAGCGCGGTCATGGTGGGCAGCACGCCCAGACCCAGCACCGGGATGAGCAGGCCGAGCAGCGCGAACGACGGCACCGTGAGCGCCGTGGCGGCGAGGCCGGTGGCGACCGCCGACCCGGACCGGCTGCGGTAGACGGCCACGCCGATCGCCACCGACAGCAGCGTCGCCAGCAGCACCGCCTGCACCGTGGCGCTGACGTGCTGCCATGAGTCCGTGGCCAGCTGGAGGCGGCGCGTGGAGAGGAAGTCCATCAGGGCGGTCATCGCATCTCGGCTCTGTCGGGTCGGCGCGGTACGGGTGCGACCACGTTAGCCCCGTCCGCACCTGTAGAGGGCGGAGTCGGGATATCCGACTCCCGGATCGGCTGTGGCGGCGCGGTGCGGTCGTGCACCATGTAGACATGACGCCACGGCCCACCCGTCCCCTGGATCCCGACCTGACGGAGCACCTCGACGAACTCCTCGCCGCGAGCGGCCGCATCGCCCGCCGGCACTTCTACGGTGACCTCGCGGCGCTGGCCGCCACGGACAAGGGCGGCGCGGGCACGGGCACCGCGGACTCGAACGGCGCGGCCGTCGGCGGAAACGGGCACCGCTACGATCCCGTGACCGAGGCCGACCGTGCGATCGAGGAGCTCCTGCGCGCGGGGATCTCGTCGATGTCCCCGGGCGACCGGGTGGTGGGGGAGGAGAACGGCCTCACCGGTCCCGCCGACGCCGCCCGTACGTGGTACCTGGATCCGATCGACGGGACCAAGGCGTTCCTCACCGGGATGACGGGGTGGGGGACCCTGGTCGGCGTGGTGGAGGGCGGCCGCGCCGTCGCGGGCTGGATGGACCAGCCGGTGTTGGGCGAGACGTTCTCCGCCGTCCACGGGCGCGCCACCGTGCGGCGCCGCACCAACGGACCGGAGGCCATCGACCTGCGCGTATCGGGCTGCACGGAGCTGTCCGAGGCGATCATGTACACCACGCACCCGTCGATGTTCGGCGACGACGGCGAGGTCCGCAGCCGCTACGACGACCTCGGCCGCCGCGTCCGCCTCCAGCGCTTCGGCGGGGACTGCTACGCCTACTGCATGCTCGCCGCGGGGCGCGTCGATCTGGTCGTGGAAGCCGACCTGAAGTCCTACGACATCGTGGCGCTGATCCCGATCATCGAGGCCGCGGGCGGCGTGATCACGGGCCCGGACGGCCGGCAGCCGCTCGAGGGCGGGACCGTCGTGGCGGCGGCGACGCCAGAGCTGGCCGAACAGGCCTGGGCGGTGCTGCAGCCGGAGCGGTGAGAGGGGAGGAGCTGCCCCTCCGGTAGGGCACGACGACGCAGACGCGCCCCCCGACGAGAAACGTCGAGGGGCGCGGAAGGCACTACTTAAGAGTCCCCTGAATCAGCGAGGCATGGGAGGCAGCGTGATGCCCAGCTGCTCCGCCTGGATGAAGGCTTCCTGGGGAAGCATCCCCATGCTGTGCGCGACGGCGCCCCAGAACGAGGTCGAGGTGACCAGGCCGACGGCCGTGGGGATCAACGCGGTGAGGGACAGGGTGGGCATAAGGCTGAGTGCCGCGAGTCCTTGATTTCCCATTGAGGATTCTCCTTGTTTCGTCCGAAGTTCGGCTCGGTTTCTTTGGGGACGTTAAGAATCTACCAAACATAAGTTCTTGCCCATGTCAGGGGGGTTAACGCCGCAGGTTGGTCTCTGCGGCCGCTCGCATCCACCACGCCGGTGGGCCGTCGCCCCGCCCGGTGGGGTCGAAAACGTGGTGAAGCCGAACCGCTCGTGGAGCAGCACGACCCCGGCGTCGGGCTCCGGGGCGTCCGGGGGGCAGGAATGCGACGACACCGTCTACCGGGTCGGTGATGCCGACGGGACCGTGCCGGAGTGCGTGCCGGAGGTAGAGGAGAGCGCACGGACTTCCCGCCGCGCCGACGCCCGGATCGGATGCGACCCCGGTCACAGTTGGCTAGAACCTAGTCATGGAGCGACATCCCCGGGGTGATGCGTCCCCCGACACCGGGTCAGGGTCGGGCACACGCAGGCGTAAGCGCCGGCTCAGCACCATCAAGACGGCCGTACCCGCCCGGATGGACCGCCTTCCCTGGGCGGGGATCCACTGGAAGATCATCGTGGGCCTCGGGACCGTGTGGATCCTCGACGGCCTCGAGGTCACCCTCATCGGCTCACTGGCCGCGCGCCTGGTGGAGCCCGGCAGTGGCCTGCCGATCACGGAGGGCCAGATCGGTCTCGCAGCGTCGATCTACATCTTCGGTGCCTGTCTGGGTGCACTGTTCTTCGGCCGACTGACCGACAAGTGGGGCCGCAAGAAGCTGTTCATGCTCACCCTGGTGGTGTACTGCGTCGCCACGTTCGCCACGGCCTTCGCGGTGGAGCCGTGGATGTTCTTCATCTGCAGGTTCTTCACGGGCGCCGGCATCGGCGGTGAGTACGCGGCGATCAACTCCGCGGTCGACGAGCTGATCCCCGCCCACTACCGCGGTCGCGTGGACATCCTCATCAACGGCACCTACTGGCTGGGCGCGACGTTCGGCTCGTTCTACTCGCTGTTCTTCCTCAACACGGCGATGTTCGCCGAGAACCTGGGCTGGCGGTTCGCGCTCGGCGTGGGCGCGCTGCTGGGCGTGGTGATCATCTTCGTCCGCCGGCATGTCCCGGAGAGTCCGAGGTGGCTGTTCATCCACGGCCGGGAGGACGAGGCCGAGGAGATCGTCGAGAGGATCGAGAAGCAGATCCGGAAGGAGACCGACGAACCGCTGGAGAAGGTCGGCCGCGACGAGCGGATCACCATCCACCAGAGGGCCTCGATCCCCTTCAGCGAGATCGCGAGGACCGCCTTCGGGAAGTATCCCAGGCGGGCGATCCTGTGCCTCGCGTTGTTCATCGGTCAGGCGTTTCTCTACAACGGGATCACCTTCAACCTCGGCACGCTCTACCAGAACTACTACGGCATCGACGCGGGCTCGGCGCCGCTGCTACTGGCCCTGTTCGCGATCGTCAACTTCCTCGGCGCGCTCACTCTGGGCCCGCTGTTCGACAAGGTCGGACGTAAGAAGATGATCGCCGGCACGTACCTCGGGTCGGCGCTGGTGACGGTGCCGCTGTACTTCGTATTCCTCAATGAGACGGGTGGATTGTGGGGCTTCGTCGTGCTGCTGTCGCTGACGTTCTTCATCGCCACGGCGGGCGCGTCGGCCGCCTACCTCACCGTCAGCGAGATCTTCCCGATGGAGACCCGCGCGCTGGCGATCGCCTTCTTCTACGCGATCGGCACGGGCGTCGGCGGCATAATCGGCCCGCTGCTGTTCGGTAACTTCATCGAGAGCGGCGACCGCGGACTGGTCGGCCTGGGCTTCCTCCTCGCGGCGGGCATCATGGCGATCGGCGGAATCGCCGAGATCTTCCTCGGCGTCGACGCGGAGGGGAAGTCCCTCGAGGACATCGCCGCGCCGATCACCGCGCAGAAGCCGGGGGAGGAGAACACGACCAGGTGATACTGAGTTCCTCTTCAATGATTGAGTTCTTCTCCGATGACTGGGTTCTTCCTCGATGACTGGGTTCTTCTTCGATGACTGAGCCACTGTTCGGTGTCCACCGCGAGCCGTCGCTTCTCGGTCCGGGCGCGGTGCACGTGCCGGACTGGATGAGCCGCGAGCAGCAGGAGTATCTCCTCCGGGCGTGCGCGGACTGGGCGGCCGTGGCGGCGCCGCGCTCGATCGTCCTACCCGGCGGCGGGCGGATGTCGGTGCGGACGTTCAGTCTGGGGCGCCACTGGTCGCCGTATAGATATGACGACGACGACGCCGCCACCCCGCCGATCCCCGATTGGCTCGTGCGGGCCGCGCGAACCGCGCTGACCTCGGCTGCGGCGGTCGATCCGCGCTCCGCGGTCCTCGACGGCGGCGATCCCTGCACCCCCGACGCCGCTCTGGTGAACCTCTACGGCCGTGGCGCGACGATGGGCCTTCACCAGGACCGCGACGAGGCGAGCCCCGCGCCCGTCGTGTCGTTCAGCCTGGGAGACGCGTGCACGTTCCGCTTCGGCACGCCCGAGCACCGCGGCCGGCCGTACACCGACGTCCGCCTGGAGTCGGGCGATCTGGTGGTGTTCGGCGGGCCGTCGCGGATGGCGTTCCACGGTGTGCCCAAGGTCTTCGACTCCACGGCGCCGTCGTGGTGCCGTGAGGTGCTGGGCGCCGAGCCGGGGCGGGTCAACATCACGCTGCGGATGACCCGGCCACCTACGCTGGGCGGATGAGTTCCGCAGAGAAGTCCGAATCCGGCCGTTCCTCCGGGCCCTCCGCGTCCCCTGTCGCGGGCCGGGCCCGGGCCGCGCTGGCGATCGCGCTGGTCCTGGTGGTGGCGCTGATCGCGGCGGTGGCGACATGGGTGATCTCGGACCGGACGCACGCGCCGTCCGCGCGGCAGCTGAGTCCGAAGGTCCAGGTGGCCGCCGGCTCCGATCACGTCGACCCCTTCGCCGGGCTGGTGATCCGCGTCCCCGAGGGCTGGCGTGCGGAGTCGGGCGAACTGCTCTTCGGCAGCACCGCGATGAGCCCCGAGCGGGCAGAACCCGCCCAGTCCGACGGAGTCGTGCTGGTGGGCGGGCTCACCGAGGACCTGTTCGACCCCCGCGAGAGCGACAACCGGCTGGCGGCGATCACCCTGGCCAACGGAATGGGCCCGATCCTCCTCCCGGTCCCGGGGCAGGCGGTCGACGAGCGGGTCGAGGAGCTGTCGACCCGAGTCGGCGACGGCTGGTCGGTCTCGTTCCGGGTCATCCCCTCGGCCCCGCAGGACGTGGTCGGCCCGGAGGGGGCGTTGGTGTACTCGGCGGTCGTCGGTCAGGGCGCGCAGCGCTACTGGCTCACCTACGTCGGTCGCCCGGGCGACGGCACCGTGCCCTCACCGACCGCGGAGTGGGCGGACGAGATCGTCGAGCGCCTGCGGCTGTCCGAGGCCGCCTACACGCCGGCCGGCCGGCCGGGCGCGCCTGCCTGACGCCCGCCCGTCACGGCCGCATCCGCCGGAAACCCACCACCGGGTTCCCGCCGGCGATCCCCTCGATCGGCGCGCACACCGCCTCGACCTGCCGACGGGCCTGTTCCCGCACGGGCGTGGCCGGGTCGAGGACCGAGAGGTACTCGGAGTGCTGCGCCAGCGCCTCCACAGCCGGCTCGACGAAGCCCGTGACCTCCACGTAGTGGGTGGGCCCGGGCGCGGACTCGAACCACATCTGCGGTCGCCCCTCCGCGGCGTCCACGCCGACCGCGGCCACGAGGTCGTCGTACGCCGCGCCCACGGCCGCGCCGAACTCCATGTGGTCGCTCTGGTTGGGCATGCCGGGGCCGAATTCGGGGCCCGAGTACAGGGACACCACGATGTCGGGCCGGTGCCGGCGGATCGCGTCCGCGATCGCGTCACGCAGCGCCGCGTTGTTGACGATCCGGCTGTCCGGGAACCCCAGGAACTCGACCTCGTCGACCCCGACCACGGCCGAGGACCGCCGCTGCTCCTCCTCGCGGATCGGCCCGGCGATCGCCGGCGACATCCCCTCGATGCCCGCCTCGCCGCTCGATGCCAGCACGTAGACGACGCTGCGGCCCTCCGCGGTCCACCGCGCCACGGCCGCGGACATCCCGTACTCCGGATCATCAGGGTGGGCGACGAGGACCAGGCAGCGGGTCCAGTCCGAGGGGAACGGCTCGGGGAGAGCCGCGGCCCCACCTCCGGGCGTCGTCCCGGTCGGTTCCGTATTCTCCGGCAGGTCGGGGGATTCGCTCATGGCACGAGTATGACCTCTCCCGCGCCCGTGCGCGCGCCCTCTTCCGGAACGGGCGGACGTCAGCTCAGAGGCGTTCCTCGTCGTCGTCGTCCCCTCCCGGAGGCCTCTCGTGTCCGCACTCTTCCCCGACTACCGCCCCGCGTGGGAAACCGACGACCACCGGCTGCTGCGCGAACACGCCCGCGCGTTCTTCGCCAAGGAGATGACCCCCAACCAGGAGAAGTGGGCCGCGCAGAAGCACGTCGACCGCGAGACCTGGGTGCGCACCGGCGAGGCCGGCCTCATCTGCCTCGACGTGCCCGAGGAGTACTGCGGGCAGGGCGGCGACCCCGGCATGGAGTACCTCGTCACCGAGGAACTGGTCTACTCCGGCGACACCGCCTTCGGCATGGGCGTGGGCTCCACCATCACCCCGCACTACGTCGCCAACTACGCCACCGAGGAGCAGAAGAAGGCGTGGCTGCCCAGGATCTGCTCCGGTGAGTGGATCTCCGCGATCGCCATGACCGAGCCCGGCGCAGGCTCCGACCTGCAGGGCGTGCGCACCACCGCCCGCCGCGACGGCGACGACTACATCATCAACGGCTCCAAGACCTTCATCTCCAACGGCGGCTCCGCCGACTTCGTGGTGGTGGCGGCCAAGACGGACCTCGACGCCGGCCACAAGGGCATGGCCCTGTTCGCGGTCGAGGCGTCGACGCCCGGCTTCGAGCGGGGGCGCGTGCTCGAGAAGATGGGCCGCCACGGCGCCGACACCGCCGAGTTGTTCTTCAACGACATGCGCGTGCCCGCCGCCAACCTGCTCGGCGGCGGGGAGGGGCAGGGCTTCTACCAGCTGATGAACCAGCTGCCGCGCGAGCGTCTGGCCATCGCGGTCGACGCGCTGGCGATGGCCGAGGCCGCCGTCGTGGAGACGCTCGAGTACACCCGCGAGCGGGAGGCGTTCGGCAAGCCGGTGCTGGATTTCCAGAACACCCGCTTCGAGCTGGCGCACTGCAAGAGCCAGGTGATGGCCACCCGCACGTTCGTCGACTACTGCATCCAGCGCGAGATCGCCGGTGAACTCGACGCCGTGACCGCCTCCATGGCCAAGATGCAGGCCACCGACATGCTCGACGACGTGGTGGACCGCTGCCTCCAACTGTTCGGCGGCTACGGCTACATGATGGAGTACCCCATCACCCAGAAGTTCGCCGCCGCCCGCGTCATGCGGATCTACGGCGGCACGAACGAGATCATGAAGGAGGTCATCGGCCGGGCGCTGTAGCCCTCCTGCGGGCGGGGTCCGCGCGGCGCGTGGGCTGCGCGGCGCCGACTGCCCGGGGTCGGCGCGGTGCCGGCTGCCCGGGGTGGGCGCGGTGCCGTGGCCGCCGTCGGTGACCGGCGTCCGCCGTTCCGCTTGACCGGTCGCGCGCGCCTTTGGGTGCGCGCGATCGTGCGTGTACCGGGAGTTTGCTGCCGCAGGGCCGAACGTCGCTACGGGCCCGGGCGGGACGCGACGGCGGTTACGAGCCGCTCTGCTGGCGCGGGCCGTGGGGGGAGTGCGTCGTACGGAACTCGGCGGTCGACTCGTGGGAAGCCCTTGTGGTGTCGAACGCGTGGCCGTAGGATAGAACACGTATTCGAGATATGGCGCGGCATGGCCGCGTAGGCGACCACGGGGGGTGGGGCATGGACGGCGATCCCGAGCGCGCTGCTGGCGGCCCCGCGTCCGGTTCCGGCCCTGCCGGCTCCACTGGCTCGTCCGGTTCTGCCCACTCGTCTGGCGCTGCTGGCTCGTCCGGTTCCGCCGACTCATCCGCCCCGGCGGCGTTGACGGGGTTGACGGTGGCGGCGCGGGAGGGGTGGGCGGCGGAGAACCGGGCGGCCGCGCAGCGCCTGGTCGCTTGTTACGCGCTGCTGCAGGAGTGTTGGCGT
>NZ_BCSL01000012.1:0-85818 GCF_001570845.1 Dietzia papillomatosis NBRC 105045
GGGTTCGTTGGACAAGCTCGCCACGGGCTCCAGCGGAAACGGCTCCAAGGCCGGTGACTCGGTCACGAACATCGCTGGCTCCGAAGCCGGTGCCATCCTGGCCGTGGGCTCGCTCGCCGCGGGCAGCATCGGCCTCGGCCTGGCCATCTCCGGTGGCGTCAACCTGCCGCCGCTCCCGGCGATCAACGTCGGGGCGGTCTGCAACCTGCCGCAGGAGGCGATCGACTTCCTCAAGGACAACGGCTCCATGGAGCGGCACGAGTGCGAACCCGAGCAGCAGCTGCCTTCCTGATTCGGGTTCGCATTTCGGTCTGACCGACCGATGAACTGATCCGACTCCACGCGATCCCCCGCTGACCATATGGTCCGCGGGGGATCGCCGCATCTCGGGGCCGTCGCCCGTGTCGTAGGGGCCGATACCCTCGGGGCATGTCCATCCCCGACTTCGTCCTGAAGCTCCGTGAGCACGTGGGCACCGCCCCCCTGTGGCTCGCCGGGGCCACCGCCGTCATCCGCCATCCCGACCGTGAGCGGATCCTGCTCGTCCGACGCAGCGACAACGGATGGTGGACCCCCGTCACCGGCATCATCGACCCCGGTGAGCACCCGGCCCACACCGCAGTGCGCGAAGCGCGCGAAGAAGCTGCCGTGGACATCCGCGTCGACCGACTCGCCTCCCTCGGCGTCTCCCGAATGGTCACGTATGCCAACGGGGACCGGGCGCAGTACATCGACCACACCTTCGCCTGCACCTACCTCGGCGGCGAGCCGCACCCCGCGGACGGTGAGAACACCGACGCCCGCTGGTTCGCGATCGACGACCTGCCCGACATGAGCCCGCATATGCTCGCGCGCATAGAGGCGGGCCTGGCCGACGAGGAACGCACCCGCCTCGCGACCACCACCGAGGGCACGCGCGCAGAGGGCGCCCCCGTGGAGGACACCACCGCAGAAGGCGCAGCCGCCGGATAGGGGCCCTGTCGTAGGCCCAGCCTAGAATCGGGTCATGTCCGCCGACCGCCTGCGCGCCGAGGTCCCACCCGTGGTGACCGCGGTCGTGGGAATCGTGGTCGCACTGGTCAGCGGCGTGTTCGGCATCAGCGCCCACGGTCTGGCCGCCGGTGCAGCGGCGGGTCCGCCCACTCCGGGGCAGATCTTCATGGTCGCCGCCGCCAGCGCCGGTGTCGGCGTGGTCACCGCGGCCCTCGCCCGGCAGCGGTCACCGATCCTCACCTCGGCGGCCGGACTCGTCGCCGGTCAGGGGGTCGTCCACCTGGTGCTGGCCTCCGGGCACTCGCACGGCGCGGCCGGCCCGCTCGGCCACCATGCGACGAACCCGGCGGCCGTTCGTGCCGCGATGGACGGCGTCAGCCTCGACCCGGCGGCCTCGGCATCGACGTTGCTCACGCCGGCGATGCTCGGCGCCCACCTGGCCGCGATCGTCCTCACGCTCGCGCTGGTGGCGATCCTGACCGGGACGCTGTCCTGGCTGGCGGCCCGGGTGATGCCCACTCCCGTGACGGCTCACCTCGTCGTCGTCGCCCGACTCCTGGCCTCCTACGACGCCGACGCCCCGCGCGGACGGTACCTCCTGGCCCGCGGGGGAACCCGGGCGCCGCCCGTGGCCGTGTGATCCCACCTGTTCACGCACCGGCGCGCACCACGCGGCCGGACGATCACACACCACCAAGGACACACACCCATGCGTACCCACACCCGTGCCGCCTTCGCGGCGGCCACCGCCCTCGCGCTCGCCCTCACCGCCGCCTGCGGCTCCGACGACGCCGACACCGGTGACGCGGCCGCCGAGGCCGGCGCCGCCACCGCCCTGGTGACCTTCGACGACGGCTGGGCCAAAGCCACCGACACCGAGATGTCCGGCGTCTTCGGCACCATCCGCAATCCTGGTGACAGCGACCTGCACCTCACCGGCGTCGACGGCGACCTCGGCGGCAGCACCGAACTCCACGAGACCGTCCCCGGCGCGAGCGGCATGATGATGAAGGAACGCGAGGACGGCTTCGTCATCCCGGCCGGCGGCGAGCTCGTCCTCGAGCCCGGCGGCAACCACATCATGCTCATGGACCTCGACGAGCCCATCACGACCGGCCAGCAGATCACACTGACCCTCGAATTCGACGGCGCCGAACAGGACGTCACCGTCTTCGCCCGCGACTTCCAAGGTGGCGAGGAGGAGTACGTCGGCGGCGGGCACGCCGCTTCCGGCCACGAGGCGCACGGAGGCATGATTCACGATGGCTGACCAGGCCCGACGTGGTCTGATCCGGCGCGGCCTGCCCCGGCGGTCCGTGCTCACCGGCGGCGTCGCGGCCGTGGTGGGTGGCGGCGTCGTCGGGGGCGCCGCGGGTTACGCGGGGCGGGGTGTCGTCGACGACGACGAGGCGATCGCCGACTGGAAGACGGTCGCCGACTCGCGGGTCGTGGGGACCACCACGGAACCGTTCCACGGCCCGCGCCAGTCCGGCATCACCACGGCACCGCAATCTCACGCGGCGTTCGTGGCGTTCGACATCGTTCCGGGAGCGACGCGCACCGAGATCCAGGGCGTTCTGCGCGCCTGGTCCCAGGACGCCGCCCGCCTCACCCAGGGGCGGGGCGGCCTGGCCGATCTCGAGCCAGAGCTCGCCGAGGACCCGGCGCGTCTCACCGTGACGATCGGCCTCGGGCCCGGCTTCTTCGACGCCGCCGGGATGCCGGAGAAACGGCCGTCGTGGCTCGCGCAATTGCCCGCGTTCCCGCAGATCGACCAGCTAGAGGACCGGTGGTCGGAGGGCGACCTGCTCCTGCAGATCTGCGCTGACGACCCGCTGATCGTCTCGCACGCCGCCCGGATCCTCGCATCCGGCGTGCGGGGTGTCGCGCGGCAGCGGTGGGCGCAGCGGGGCTTTCGCAAGGCCGTCGGCACCGACCCCAGCGGGCGGACGCAACGCAACCTGTTCGGGCAGATCGACGGCACCGAGAACCCGCGGCCGGACGACGTGGACTTCGACCAGATCCTGTTCTCCGACGGCAGCGAACAGCGCTGGATGCGGGGCGGATCGTCGCTGGTGTTGCGGCGCATCCGCATGACCATGGACACCTGGGAGGAGATCGACCGCACGTCACGCGAACTCAGCGTGGGCCGGCGTCTCGCCACCGGCGCGCCGCTGACCGGCCGGAACGAACGCGATCCGGCCGACTTCGAGGCGATCGACGAGACCGGCCTGCCGGTGATCCCGCCCGAGTCGCACATGGCGCGGGCCCGCCAGCGGAACAGGGGCGAGGCCATGCTGCGGCGGCCGTACAACTACGACGACCCGCCGGAGGACGGCGAGATCAGCAACAGCGGTCTGCTGTTCACCGCCTATCAGGCCGACCCGGTACGCACGTACATCCCGGTCCAGCGGCGGCTCGCCGAGCAGGACGCGCTCAACACGTGGACCATCCCCATCGGCTCCGCCGTGTTCGCGCTCCCGCCCGGCGCGCCCGAGGGCGGTTACGTGGGGCAGACCCTGTTCGAGGGCTGATGCCCGCGTTCTCTCCGCAGCCGCCGCTGCCGATGGCGTCTCGCCCGCCCCGCGGTGTGTGCGAGACGCCATCCCGAGGAGCGGCTGCGGTGCTGGCCGCGGCGGACCGGATCGGGGCAGACTGGATCAGAGCGCCGCGGCGATCGCGGCCGCCATCGCCTGCTGGCCGAGGGCGGTGGGGTGGAACGGCGCCGCATTGTTCTCGGAGCCATCGGCGAACACGACCCACCGCTCGTCCGCCGGAGCACAGCCACTGCGGTCCGTGTCATCGACGGGCAGCACCGAGACGTGGCCGTTGCGGCGGGCCGCCTCGTCGACCGCGTCGTTGATCTCCTGGGTGATCTCGCGGGCCCACTCCAGGTTCTCGTCCCCGACGAACTGGGTGAACGCACAGCCGTCCGCGTCATCGGCGGGCATCAGGGGCAGGTACTGGGTCGCGATCACCGTCGCATCGGGCGAGCGCTCGGCGATCTCGGCGTAGATGTCGGCGACCGCGCCGTCTTCGCCGTACACGTCAGCGATGAGACCGCTCACCGTAGTGCCCAGCTCACTCTCGCAGTCGCGGGGGGAGCCCGGCAGGCCACCGGTGATGCACTGGACGATCAAACCGAAACCCACGTCGTTACCGCCGATGGACAGCGTCACGAGATCGGTGTCCTCGTCGAGGGCTTCGAGCTGGGGGGCGACGCCTGGGTGCTGCGCCTCGAACAAGTCCTCGGTCACGGCCCCGCCGCAGGTGACATCGGTGAGCTCGCCGACAGCCGGGTTCGCATCGAGCAGGCCGGGGTAGTTGCTCGCACTCCTGCCGCAGGGCGCCGCCACGCCTGACTGATCGCCGAAGGCAGCATACGAGTCACCGAGTGCGACGTACTCGGGGTAGGCGGGCTCGGCGAGAGAGCCCAGAGACCCGGCGACGCTGCCCGGGATCTCGTTGGTCGCGCCCAGCGAGCTGACGGCGATCGCCCCGTCGGGCTGAGCTGTGGACTGGGCGGCAGCGGCGGGCGTCGCGACGAGAACGGCGGCAGCGGAGAGGGCGAGGGACGTGGTGAGAGGGCCGCGTCGGCGGCGATGAGGAGTCGACATGATCTCAGTGTCTCCTCATCACCACCGTTCCGATCGGCGATCGACGCAACTGGACAGTTGTCCTCAAGCGTGACCACTCGGCCCCTCAGCCGTCAGCGAGCGCCGCCAGCACGCGGTCGGCGACGTGGGCGTGGCCGGCCGAGGTCGGATGGACCGGGACCGCGCCGGTCTCGAGCCCGGTGAAGTCGACCCAGCGGGTGTCGGGCGAGGTGCACATCGAGTGACCGGGCTCATCCGGGATCACGACGGTGACGCCGTTGCGCTCGGCGGCGGCGCGGACCACGCGGTTGATGCTGTCCTGGAACCCGCGGACCTTGGCCCGCTCCTCGGCGCTGATCGCCATGAACGGCGCGCACGACGGCGACTGCTGGATGACCGCGTCATCCTCCGGGACGGCCGCGAGATACCCGATCGTCACGACGCGGGCCCGAGGCGCGCGCCGAGCGATCTCGGCGTACACGCCGTCCAAACGCTCATCGAGGTGCTCGAGCGCCTCGGCGGCCTGCCGGTCGATCACGTCCGAGCAGCCGGTGGTGGGGTCGAAGCCCTTCGACAGGTTCCCGGTCGCGCCGTCGACGAGCGGCAGAAGCTCGGGCGCGGTGTTGGGACGCAGTGCGCAGGCGACGATCACCGCACCGAATCCCACGTCGTTGCCGCCGATCGTCATCGACACCAGATCGGTGTCGGAGTCGAGCGCGTCGAACTGCGGCGGGGCACCGGTCCGTCCGGCGGTCCGGAAGTCGTCGACCACTGCGCCCCCGCAGGTGGCGTTGACGAACGTACCCACGCCGAGCGCGCGGGCCACCACGGTCGGGTACGCGTCGGAGGTGCGCACGCACGCGACCGGGCCTGCACCCCACGCGCCCGGCGCGATCCGGCCCACGGCGGCGTAGGAGTCCCCGAGCGCCACGTAGTTCGACGGGCCGGTGCCGGGGCCGGCGTGAACCGACGGGCCCATCCCGGCCCCGCTGACCTGCCCGGCGATGTTCGCGCCGAGGGTCTGCACCGAGCCGCTGGCCACCTCGAGCGGCGCCGTCTCCGGGGTGATCGGCGCCGGGATCGTGGGAGCGGGCGCGGCCCCGGCGGGAGCCGCGAGCAGCGGGGACAACAGGACGGCGGCAGCCGCTGCGGCACCGGACATCAGACGGCGCGCGGAGCGGCGGGGAAAGGACGTGTGCACGCCCTCAGCGTCCCATGAACACGTGTCTAGTTGGGCGCCCTCCCGGCCCGCCACGAGGCGTGTCGTGGGGCCGGGAGGGCGCGGGGTCAAGCGAGTCGGTGCGTCAGCTCGCGGGCGGCTTGGCCGGCAGCCGCAGGACCTGCCCCGCGTAGGACAGTCCCGCCCCGAAGCCGATGCACAGCGCGATCTGACCCGGCTCGGCCTCTCCCTCCCGCAGCATGGTCTCCATCGCCAGCGGGATCGAGGCGGCGGAGGTGTTGCCGGTCTGCTCGATGTCGTTGGCGATCGCCACCGAGTCCGGCAGCCCGAGGTGCTTGGCCATGGCCGAGTTGATGCGGCCGTTGGCCTGGTGGGGGATGAACGCCTGGATCTGCTCGGCCGTCACGCCCGCCGCCTCCAACGTCTGTGCACACACCTTGGACACCTGCACGGCGGCCCAGCGGAAAACCTTGGAACCGTCCATGACCAGGAAGGGCTGGAGCACGGCCTCCTCGCGCGCTGCGGCGGCGGAGGCGTCGACCTCGTCGACGTACTGCTTGAAATCCTTGGTCTGGCGGATGGCGCTGCCCTGCTCTCCGTCGGACCCCCACACGACCGGGCTGATGTCGTTGGTCTCCGACGGGCCCACCACCACGGCGCCGGCACCGTCACCGAAGATGAAGGCCGTGTTGCGGTCGGAGAAGTCGATGCCGTCAGTCATCTTCTCCACGCCCACGACCACCACGTAGCGGGCGCCGCCGCCGCGGATCATGTTGGTGGCTACGGCCAGGCCGTAGCCGAAGCCCGCGCAGCCGGCGGTGAGGTCGAACGCCGCGATGCCGTTGCGCCCGAGGGCGGTGGCGACCTGTGGGGCCGCGTGCGGCACCTGGGTCCAGTTGGTGGACGTGCACACGATCAGGGCATCGATCAGGTCGGCGTCGATGCCGGCCGAGGTGACGGCCGCGCGGGCCGCCTCGATCGACATGGAGACGATGCCCTCGTCCGGACCGGCGACGTGGCGGTTGAGGATGCCGGAGCGCTCGTAGATCCACTCGGAGGTGGAGTCGATCTTCTCGCAGATCTCCTCGTTGCTCACCACACGCTCGGGGCGGTACGCCCCGATGCCGAGGAGGGTCGTGCCTGTGGCGCCCTCGCCGGTCGCGATGGTCACGGTCTCGTTGGAATCCGCCATTGGCGATCTCGCTCCTCGTCGGTGGACGGCGCCTCCCGGCGCTCGTGTCGTACTCCCCGTCACCCTACTGCGGGCACAGGGTAGATCGGCTCACCGTACCGCCGTGTTTCCACCGTCACCCCCGGCCGACCCGAGCCGACCCGCCGACGCGCGTAACCGCAGGTCCGCCGCTCGCGGATCAGTCCGCCAGCAGCCCTTCGAGCCATGCACGCCAGCGCGGTGCGTCCCAGGAGGGCGTGACGTCGACCGCCGCGGCACCCAGCGGGCGGCCGTCGCCGCCGGGCATGTCGACGTACTCGTAGACCCGCAACGCCAGGGCCGCCCGACCGGCCGCGTCCTCATGCGTCTCGCCCGCCGGGAAGGCGAACAGCTCGAGCATCCCGTCGACGGGGGCGGACAGGATGAGCGTGCGCGACGCCTCCGACTCGGTCGCGACGATGCCGCCGACCTCGCCCGAGCGCGCTACGACGCCGCTGTTCCCCGAGCCGCTCCCCGAGCCACCGGCCGGGTTGTGGCCGACCCCCGACGCAGGGGCGATCAGTCGCGACGTCACGCGGGCCCACAGTTCGGGCACCGTCTGCTGCACGGGATCGGTGGCCGCGTCCACGGTCACCACCCCGCCGGCCGGGCGATGGGTCAGCCGGTGGGCAAGCACGGTCAGCGCCTGCGCCCACCCGTCGACACTGCCCGACACGGACTGTCCCGCCAGTTCCCCGCCGGAGCCGAACCCGGACCGCAGGGTGAGCACGCTGCCGCCCTCGTCGTCGTCGACCACCTCACACGACGTCTCCCACGGCGGCACGGGCACGCCCTCGCCCATCCAGTCACGTTCCACGTAGGCGAAGACGCCCGGCGCGTCGGCGGTGGGCGGCGAGTACTCGGTGATCTCCCCGACGGTCGCGGTGAGCATGGCCTCGGCCGCGGCCTCCGGGCCGGTCGTGGGGTCGGGCGCGCCCGGGTCGGCGAACTGCACGATCCGCCCGCCGATCCGCGGCTCCATCGCGCACGAGACGAACCACGACGCGATGCCCTCCGCCGTGGCGACCGCGTCCCACACGACCTCCGGCGCGACCGGCAGCGGCACGCTGCACACCACGCGGGTGCTGCCGTCGTCCGTCCGGACCTCCGCCGCCACGTCGTACATGTCCCGCTCCCGCCCGTCGGTCGACCGCTCCACGCGCACAACGCTACCGCCGCATCCCGGGCCGTACCCTGGCGGGCGTGACCTCGACGAGCGGGACCGGAACGGCCGGACACGCCGGCCCCACCGGCGACACGGCCCGTGCCCCCGGCGACACGGCCCGTGTCCGCGGCGTCCGGGGGCCCATCGCCGCGACCGCCCTGCTCTTCGCCGCCAACGGCGCGATCTTCGGCGCGATCGTGCCCCGCCTGCCCGACCTCAAGAGCGCCCTCGACCTGGGCGCGGGGGAGTTCGGGCTGGCGATGGCCTGCTACCCGGCCGGGGCGCTGGTCGGCGGGCTGCTCACGCCCGCCCTCATGAGGCATCGCTCAGACGGGGCCGTCGCCGTGGCCATGATGGTCGGCGCGTCCGTGACCGCCGCGCTCGTGGGGTTCTCGCCCGTCGTGGCCGTGTTCGCGGCGCTGCTGTTGGCGTTCGGCGTGTGCGACGCCATCACCGACGTGTCCATGAATGCCCACGGCATCCGCGTGCAGCTGCGCCACGGCCGGTCTCTGATCAACCGGTTCCACGCGCTGTGGTCTCTCGGGGCGGTGCTCGGCGCCGCGGGCGGGTCGGTGGCCGCCGGCGCGGGGGCGTCGGTCCGGGTCCAGATGATCGGGGCCGCCGTGGTGTGCGCGCTGGCCGCCGCGGCCGCGTACCCGATGCGGCTGGGCCCCGCCGCCGCCGAGGACGAGCGGGGCCGTGACCTCGACGCGGTGCCGGGAGAAGCAGTACCCGATGACACCGCCCCGGCCGCCCGCCGCCTCCCCGGCGGCCGCGCGCTCCTGCTGTTGATCGCGCTCGGCCTGTTCGCGTGCTGTGCCGAGCTCGTCGAGGACTTCGCCCAGACCTGGTCGGCGCTCTACCTGCGTGAGACCACCATCGCCGGGGCGGGACTCGCCGGGCTCGGCTTCATCGCCGTGCAGGGCGCGCAGCTGGCCGGCCGCGTCAGCGGCGACGCGCTGGTCGAACGGTTCGGCGCCGCCCGACTCGCCCGCGCGGGCGGATTGTTCGTGATGGTGGGCGCGAGCGCCGCGTTCGTCGCGTCGTTCACGCTCGACGGGTCGACCCTTCTGGTGGTCCTGCTCGCCGGGTTCGTGCTGGCGGGGTGGGGAATCGCGACCGTCATCCCGGGCGCGATGGTCGGCGCCGACTCCGTGCCCGGCCTGGCCCCCGGTGCCGGGCTCGCGGTGCTCAACTGGGTGATGCGCCTCGGTTTCCTCGCCTCGCCGCCGCTCGTCGGGTTCATCGCCGAGGTCGCGGGCCTGCGCTGGACCGTGACGCCGATGATCGTCGGCGGCGTCCTCATCGTCGCCCTGGCCGGGCCGCTGCTCGGCCGTGCCGATCGCACGCCCGCCGGCCGCGAGTCCGCCGACCCCGATCTCGCAGACCGAGCCCCCGCGCACGAGAAGGAGACCATGACGTGAGCGCCGATGTGTTCGTCAAACGCGGCTCGGACCACGGGCCCGACTTCTTCCGCCACGAGGCCGCCGGACTGGCGTGGCTCGCCGCGGCCCCCGGCGGGCCCCGCGTCGTGGAGGTGACGGGGGTCGACGACGACGAGATCACCCTGGAGAAGATCCCCGCGGGTCGCGCCACGGCGGACGCGGCTCTGCGGTTCGGGCGGTCGCTCGCGGCGATGCACGACGCGGGCGCGGCCGCCTGGGGCGCACCCGCCGACGGCTGGGCGGGCCGGTGCTTCATCGGCAACCGTCCCCAGGAGTGCAGGCCAACCGACTCGTGGGGCGAGTTCTACGCCGAGCAGCGGGTCCGGCCGTTCGTGCGCATCGCGGTGGACCTGGGTGTCCTCGACGGTGCCGACCTGGCCGCGGTCGAGCGGGCCTGCGACCGCGTGGCCGCCGGCGAGCTCGACCACCCCGGCGACACTCCCGCCCGTATTCACGGCGACCTGTGGACGGGAACGTCCTGTGGACGGCCGGGGGCGGGGCCGGCGCGGCGGGCGACGGCGGCGTTGAGGCCGTGCTCATCGACCCCGCCGCGCACGGGGGCCACCGCGAGACCGACCTGGCGATGCTCGCCCTGTTCGGCGCGCCGCACCTCGATCACATCCTGCGTGGCTACGGCGAGGTCCGGCCGCTGCGGGAGGGCTGGCGGGAGCGGGTGCCGCTGCACCAGCTGCACCCGCTCGCCACCCACTCGGCCGGGCACGGCGCCGGCTACGCGGTCGCGTTGGCCGACGCCGCCCGGCGCGTGCTGGCGCTCTAGTCGCCCGGCGGCCGCCGTCAGGCTCCGGCGGGGCTGACCCGGAACACCGAGTCGCGACCGTCGCCGTCGGAGGTGGTCACCAGCAGTGAGCCGTCCGGCTCGGGGGCCAGGGACCGCAGCCGGCCGAACTCGCCCTCGAGCAGCACGGAGGCGTCGATCACCGAGCGGCCGTCGTCGCTCAGTCGGAGCAGCACCAGCTTCTGTGTCTTGAGGTTGGCCATCGCCAGCGCGCCGGCCCACTCGCCCCACTCGGGGCCGAGGAACTCGATGTCCGCGGGCGCCAGCGTCGGGGCGCCCGAGGACCAGACGGCCTCGATCGCGTCCGGGAACCTGGCGGTGTCGGTCATCGGCACGTTCTGGTCGTAGCGGCCGCCGACGTCGGGGTTCCAGCCGTAGTTCCCGCCGGGTTCGAGCAGGTTCACCTCGTCGTCGACGTCCGGGCCGTGCTCGGCGGAGTAGATCCGGCCGGTGTCGGGGTGGATCGCCAGACCCTGGATGTTGCGGTGGCCGATCGTGTGGACCACCGAGTCCCCCGTCGCGGGGTCGCCGTCCGGCGTGATGTGCAGGTTCTTGCCGGCCAGCGACTCGGGGTCCTGAGGGGCCGGGCCGGTGAAGGTGTCCCCGGTGCCGATGTAGATGGAACCGTCGGGGGCGGTGAGCAGGCGGCAGCCGCTGTGGAGGCCGGTCGCGCCGAGTGGGATCCCGGTGAGGGTGTCGCGGACCTTCGTCATGGCGGTCCAGTCCTCGTCGACGGCGAAGGTGGAGATCCGGTTGTCACGCTCGCCCCCGAGCGACCGCGACCAGCACACGTGGATCTCGCGGTTCTGAGCGAAGCCCGCGTCCACGGCCATGCCCATCAGACCGCTCTCGGACTGCCGGAACAGGCCCGGCAGGTCGATCCCGATCTCGCGCTGCTCCTCACCGGGGCGCTGCACGACCATCCGTCCGCCGCGCTCGCCGGTGAGGAGGGTCCCCTCCGGTGCGCGGACCACGTCCCACGGGATGGTCAGCCCGTCCATGACCGTCTCGGTCTCGACCGCCGGGCCCTCCACCACCGCGACGCCCTCGCCGGCGCCGATACCCGGGGTGGCGGGGAAGAGGCTGCCCGGCGGGATGAGGCTGGTGTCGATCGATCCGGACGAGCCGCCGGGCAGGCTGCTCTGCGCGCAGGCGGTGAGCGGTACGGCGACGGTGACCGCCGCCGCGGCGGCGAGCCCGGCGAGGGTGCGGGGGAAGGCGGGACTGGGCACGGCTGCTCCTGGGTCGGACGACTCGGGGAAGGGGTGAACCTCCGTCCGTCCGAACCTATTCGACCCCCGGCGCCGGCGGCACCGGAACGGCGGCGGGCCGGATTCGGAGCACCTCGTCACGGCCGCCGCCGTTCGAGGTGGTGGCCAGCAGCGTGCCGCCGGGCTCGGCGGTCAGGGAGCGGATGCGGCCGTGCTCGCCGGGGATGACGGCCCCGAGCTCGAGCACGCCGGTCCCGTCCTCGTCGAGCCTCATCAGCACGATCTGCTTGGTCTTGAGCATCGCGACCGCCAGCGCGCCGTCCCACTCGCCCCACGACGGATCGTCCAGGAACGCGATCCCGCTCGTCGCGAGCGTGGGATCGCCGGACGACCACGTCGCCTCGACCGCGTCGGGGAACTTCACCAGATCGGTCATGGGCGAGGCGTCGTCGTGGTCGCGCTCGTTGATCCCGGGCCGCAGCGGGTCCCACCCGTAGTTGCGGCCGGCCCGCAGCTGGTTGATCTCGTCGTCGCGGTGCGTGCCGTGCTCGGCCGAGAAGAGGCGTCCCGTCCCCGGCTGCAGGGCCAGGCCCTGGACGTTGCGGTGGCCGAAGGTGAAGATGCGTGGGTCCGCGTCCGGGATGCGGGCCGGGTCCTGGGTGGGGGAGCCGTCGCGGGTCACGTGCAGGACCTTGCCGCCGAGCGACCGCAGGTCCTGGGGGACCGCGCCGTGGAAGGTGTCACCGGTGCCGATGTAGAGCGTGCCGTCCGGGTGGGCGAGAATGCGGCACCCGGAGTGGTGGCCGATGTTCTGCCGGGCGATGCCGGGGACGATCACCTCGGGATCCTCGAGCGCCGACCAGTCGTCCGCCGCGCGCCAGGCGGTGACGCGGCTGTCACCGGGCGTGCCATCGGCGAAGTTCTCCGAGTGGCAGGTGTAGACCTCGCGGCTCTGGGCGAAGTCGGGCGCCAACGCCACACCCATCAGGCCGCTCTCGCCGCCGGTGAACAGGTCCCCGAAGTCGGCCGCGACGTCGGTGGTCGTCCCGTCGGGGTGGATCGCGACAACCCTGCCCGTCCCGCGCTCACCGGTCACCACCACGCCGTTCGGATCGCGGACCACGTCCCACGGGATGGTCAGGCCGCCGACCAGTGTCTCCACCTCGACCCCCGGCCCGGCGGGCAGGGGCTCGTCCGGATAGCGGTCCTCGGGTCGGGCGGCCGGCGCGCCCAACGAACCCGCGGACCCGGCGGACCCGACCGACCCGACCGACCCGGCTGAGCCCGACCCGGCCGAGCCCGACCCGGCCGAGCCCGATGAACCGGCGTCCAGCGACCCGGACAGTGAACCGGGCGCCGCACTCTGGGCGTTCGCGGTCAACGGAACCACCATCGCGGTGACGGCCGCGACCGTCACCGCACCGACGATCGATCCGGCATGCAGGCCGGCTCGAGCGCGGACGCGGGGACGCGAAGGGGACAAGCGGGACACGGGGCCTCCGGGGATAGGCAACGGGGTGACAGGAAACGGGTCACAGGAAACGGGTCGCGAGCAACGGGCCCCGGCGACGGATGTCACGAGGGCTCAGATGACGATATCCGACGCCTACGACACCCCCAGACGACAGGAGCGCCCCGCACGCCGCCTCTCGGGCGGTGCGTGCGGGACGCTCTCGTCGATGCGTGCGCCGCGGGGCCTAGAGTTCCTCGATCGTCGCCGTCGCGTGCACGGTCTCCAGCTTCTTGGGGTTGCGCACCGTCAACGACCAGGCCGGGTCACCGGCGCCGCCGCGGCGGGCATAGATACCCAGCTTGGCCGGCAGGATCACGGGCTTGCCGAACTCCACCGAGTAGCGGGCCCGCTCGGGGATCCCGCCCTCGACCGTGCCGAGTAGCGTGGCAGCCGTCCACATGCCGTGGGCGATGACGTTGGGGAAGCCGAACGCCTTCGCACCCACCTTGGACACGTGGATCGGGTTGCGGTCCCCGGAGACGGCCGCGTACTCCGCGATCTGCGCCTCGGACACCGACTTCACCAGGGTGGGGTCGCCGATCTCGGCCGCGGTCGGCGGCGCGGGCTTCGGCGGGCGTGGCGCGTCCTTCGGCGGGGTCAGGGAGGTCCTGCGCTTCGAGAGAAGGCCAGACCGCTGCACCCAGGCGGGCTCGTCGTCGTCGCCGGTCCTGATCTCGGTGACCACGTCCAACAGCAACCCCGCCGGATGCTCCCGCAGGTTCTCGGCGTGCGCGCGGATGTTGAGCTCGTCACCGACGCGCAGCGCGCGGCGCGATTCGATCTCGTTGGTCAGGTGCACCGAGCCCATGGCCGGCACCGGGTAGTCCGGGTCCAGCATGAGCTGCATGCTCAAGGGGAACGCCAGCGTGAACGGGTACGTCAGCGGCAGCTCGTCGGTCAGGCGCAGGCCGCACACGCGCGCGTAGGCGGCGAGGTTCGCCACGTCCACGCGCACGCCGGTGACCTCGACGCCCTTCGACGGCATCGACTTTCCGTCACGGGAGCCGCCGACGACAGGGAGGGCGCCGACCGCGGCCTTGCCGTACTGGCCGAGCAGGTTGGGGATTCCGGGGAGCCGGGTGTATTCCACGATCGATCACGCCCCCAGCAGCGACTGCCCGCACACGCGGATCACGTTGTCGGTGACCGCGGAGGAGGCGGGGTTGGCGAAGAAGGCGATGGTCTCGGCCACGTCGACCGGCAGGCCGCCCTGCTGCAGGGAGTTCATGCGGCGACCGGCCTCGCGGGTCGCGAACGGGATGGCGGCGGTCATCTGGGTCTCGATGAAGCCCGGCGCCACGGCGTTGACCGTGATGTTCTTGGAGGCCAGCTCCGCGGAGGCGCCGTTGACGAAGCCGATCACGCCGGCCTTGGAGGCGGCGTAGTTGGTCTGGCCGCGGTTGCCGGCGATGCCCGCGATGGAGGACACGCCCACCACGCGCGAGCCCTCGCCGAGGATGCCCTTCTCGGCGAGCTCGGCCGTGATCCGCTCGGGGGCGATGAGGTTGACGGCCATGACGGACTCCCAGCGCGCGGCGTCCATGCCGGCGAGGGTCTTGTCCCGGGTGATTCCGGCGTTGTGGACGAGGATGTCGAGGCGGCCGTCGTGACGCTCGGTGACGTGCTTGGCCAGCACCTCGGCGGCGTCGGCGGCGGTGACGTCGAGCGGCAGGGAGGTGCCGCCGACCTTGTTGGCGGTGGCCGAGAGCGACTCGCCCGCGGCGGGGATGTCACAGCAGATCACGTGTGCACCGTCGCGGGCGAGGACCGCCGCGATCTCCGCACCGATGCCGCGCGCGGCCCCGGTGACGACGGCGAGCTTGCCCTCGAGCGGTCGGTCCCACGACGACGGGGCGGTGGCGGAACCGGCGCCCACGCGGAACACCTGGGCGTCGACGTACGCCGACTTGGCCGACAGGACGAACCGCAGGGTCGACTCGAGCCCGGAGGCGCCCGCGTCGGCGTCGGGGGAGACGTACACGAGCTGGACGGTGGAGCCCCGCTTCATCTCCTTGCCGAGCGAGCGCGTGAAGCCCTCGAGCGCGCGCTGGGCGATGCGCTCCTCGACCGAGCCGGTCTCCTCGGGCGTCGTGCCCAGGACGACGATGCGGCCGCTGGCCATGACGCTGCGCACGACCGGGTTGAAGAACTCGTACAGCGCGACCAGGTCTTCGGGCCGCTTGAATGACGTGGCGTCAAAGACGAGGCCGGCGAACTTGTCCTCGGCGCCGGCGGCGGCCAGCTCGTAGTCCCCGGAGAGCATCTCGCGGACGGGCTCGACCAGGCGACCCTCCCCGCCGATGAGGACCGGACCGTGGAGGGCGGGCTGACCGGCCTCGTGACGGCGCAGCTGCTCCGGCTGCGGGAGGCCGACCTTGCCGGCGATGAATGACCCGGGGGCCGAGGTCACGAACTGCGAGTAGAGGTCGAGGTTGCCCTGCGCCATGGCGATCATCTCCTGGGAAAGGTGCGGTACTGCGGGTCGACAAGTAACTTACTGCTGAGTAACAATACTGCCAGGGCCGCGTTTCGGGCCACCGGACACCGAGAACAAACGGGAGTGACACACGTGACCACAAGCCCCCGCAAGGTCGCCATCGTCGGCGGCAACCGAATCCCCTTCGCCCGCTCGAACGGCAAGTACGCGGACGCCTCCAACCAGGACATGCTCACCGCGGCGATCGACGGGCTGGCCAGCCGCTACAACCTGCAGGGCAAGCGCCTCGGGTCCGTCGTCGCCGGCGCCGTGCTCAAGCACTCCCGCGACTTCAACCTCACCCGCGAGTCCGTCATCGGCTCCGTCCTCGACTCGTCGACCCCGGCCTACGACGTGCAGCAGGCCTGCGGTACCGGCCTGGCCGCCGCCATCCAGGTCGCCGACGCGATCGCGCTCGGCCGTATCGAGTCCGGCGTCGCCGGCGGCACCGACACCACCTCGGACGCCCCGTTGGCGGTCAACGACGACCTGCGCAAGACCCTCATCAAGCTCACCGCGGCCAAGAGCAACCTTGACCGCCTCAAGCTGCTCGGCGAGATCCGCCCGCAGAGCCTCGTGCCCGAGCAGCCGCAGAACGCCGAGCCGCGCACCGGGCTGTCCATGGGCGAGCACGCCGCGATCACCGCCCGCGAGTTCGGCGTCTCGCGCGCCGACCAGGACGCCCTGGCCGCGGCCAGCCACCGCAACCTCGCCGCCTCCTACGAGTCGGGTTTCCAGGACGACCTGGTCACCCCGTACCTGGGCGTGGCCCGCGACGACAACATGCGGCCCGACTCCTCCGAGGAGAAGCTGGGCAAGCTCAAGCCCGTCTTCGGCAAGCGTGACGCCGAGGCCCACGGCACCGAGGCCACCATGACGGCCGGCAACTCCACCCCGCTCACCGACGGCGCCTCCGCGGTGCTGCTGGCCAGCGAGGAGTGGGCGGCCGAGCACAAGCTGCCCGTCCGCGCCTACCTCGTGGACTCCGAGACCGCCTCCGTGGACTTCATCCACGGCAAGGAAGGGCGCAACCCGGACGGCCTGCTCATGGCCCCCACCTACGCCGTGCCGCGGCTGCTGGCCCGCAACGGCCTCACCCTGCAGGACTTCGACTACTACGAGATCCACGAGGCGTTCGCCTCGCAGGTCCTGGCCACCCTGGCCGCGTGGGAGTCCGAGGAGTACTGCACCGAGCGGTTGGGTCTGGACAAGGCGCTGGGCTCGATCGACCGGTCCAAGCTCAACGTCAACGGCTCCTCGCTGGCGGCCGGCCACCCGTTCGCCGCGACCGGCGGCCGCATTTTGTCCGCCACCGCCAAGCTGCTCGAGCAGAACGGCGGAGGCCGCGCCCTCATCTCCATCTGCGCGGCCGGCGGCCAGGGCGTCACGGCGATCGTCGAGCGCTGACCCGGTCCCGGAACGCCTGACCTGCAGCCCCCGCGCCCGGCGCGGGGGCTGCACTCATCGCACCGGTCCGTCATAGTGGTGTGCACAGTGCTTAGTGCGGGAGTCTGACGACCGGCACCCTGCCGGGGACCCCGCCCCGCTTCGTGAGGAGGCGCGACGAGTGGACGAGTCCACCAGCACCGACGGCGGCCCGGCCCGACCCGTCGCCATCGAGGGGTCCGTCCCCCGGCCGACCGCGTCCGAGCGGCGCAGCTACCGCGTGCACTCGCGCTGGCTGCACACGGGCGTGGGCGTGTTCATGGCGCTCTCAGTGCTGTACGGATTCGACCTGGTCAACAGCATCGGGCGCGTACCGCGCGGCACCGAGGTCGCCGGGATCGAGGTCGGGGGGATGACCACGGCCGACGCCGAGCGGCGCCTGGTCGAGGAGTTGGGGCCACGGGTCGACGACGAGGTGGATCTCCGCGCCGGGGCCGTGTCCACGACGCTGGACCCGCAGGCGGTCGGACTGTCGGTGGACTGGCAGGGCACGCTCGACCGGGCCGGTGAGCAGCCCCTCAACCCGATCACCCGGCTGATCAGCCTGGTGTGGTCCACCGACGTCGGCATCGCCAGCGTCATCCCGGACGCCCGGCTCACCGACTTCCTCGAACGGCTCGCGCTGCAGGCCGACTTCGAGCCCCGCGAGGGGGCCATCTGGTTCGACCGCGACCAGGTCCGGTCGGCCATCCCGCTCGACGGCCAGCGCCTGCAGATCGAGAACTCCCGCGACGCGGTGCTCGAGCACTGGCTCGACGACGACGGCGTGGACCTGCCCGTGGACTACACGCCCACTGAGACCGACGCCGAGCAGGTCCGCGCACTGATCCGGGACGTGGCCGAACCCGCCGCCACCCGCGACGTGACGCTGCTGGCCTCCCGGCTCCGTGAGGACGGGACCGAGCCGCCGGTCACGACCATCACCACCCGGCTGCCGGCCCCACCGCCGCCCGCCGGCCGGGAGCGTCCCGAGTCCGCCGAGCGGGAGATCGAGATGATCGACCCGGACGACCCCGACGCCGTGCCCGTGGTCTTCCCCCGCGATCGGATCGGCGAGTACCTGACCTTCGTCCGCGAGGGCGACGTGCTCGAGCCGCGCTTCGACGCCGACGCCGCCAAGGGGATCCTCGAGCCGCTCCTGGAGCCGACCGAACAGGAGGGCAGGGACGCCGGCTTCGAGTTCAGCGGGACCACCGCCACGGTCGTGCCCGCGGTCCAGGGACGGACGGTCGAGTGGGGTCCGCTGCTCGGTGCTCTCCCCGGCCAGCTCACGGACACCGCGGGCCCGCGCGTGCTGCCGGTCAGCTACGTGGGCCGCGATCCCGAGCTCACCACCGAGGAGGCGGAACGGGCCGGCATCCGCGAGCCGGTCGGCCAGTTCACGGTGGCCGTCGGCGCGAACGGGCGGGCCCAGTCGATGATCGCCTCGCTCGCCGGGCACTTCATCCCCGCGGGGGAGAGCTTCTCCATGGCGGAGATCGCAGGCACCGTCTCCGGGGACACCTCTGCCGACGCCGTGGCCACCGCCCTGTTCAACGCCGCGCTCGAGGCCGGCGCCCAGGACCCGGTGCGCACGTCCCGCGGCGCCGACGGCGAAGCGTTCCCCTCCGGGCGGGACGCCACGGCCTCGGCCGACGTGGGGTTCCGCAACGCACAGGGCACCGGGCTCGTGATCGACGCCTCCGGCAGCGGGAACTCGGTGACGGTCCGACTGTGGGGCACTCGCGAATACACCGTCCGTATCTCCACGGCGCCCCGCACCGACGTCCTGCGGGCGCCGACCCGGGTGGTGACCACCGCCGGCTGTACACCGAGCCCGGGCCGGGACGGCTACACGGCGCGGGTCACCCGCACCGTCCAGCGTGGCGGCACCACCGTCAGCACCGACACCGTGTCGTCCACCTACCCCCCGCAGGAGCGGGTCGAGTGCCGGGCCGAACAGCCCGACGCCGGGGCAGCAGACCCGCCACCGCCCTCGCCCTCGCCGCCCGGCCCCGGCCCGATCCGCATCCCGGGCCTGCCGGAGATCCGCATCCCCGGCCTGCCCGGCAACTGACCGCCGCCCGCCGGGCCGCCCGCACGCACGGCGCCGCCCGCACGCACGGCGCCGCCCGCACGCACGGCGCCGCCCGCACGCACGGCGCCGCCCGCACGAACAAAATCCGCTACCCTCCGCCCGGATCCGCTACTCCCACAGGGGTAGCGGATCCAGATTCCGGGTAGCGGATTTCGGTGGGGTGGCCCGGCCGGTGGGGGCCGGCCGGGCCGGTGCCCGACCGTCAGCGCTCGACGACGACCCGCTCGTTGGGCACGCAGTGCGTCATCGTCAGGCCCTCCACGTTGCGGGGGCCGTTCTTGCCGAGGTTGGCCATGCGATCGCGCTCCTCGTCGGTCAGCTGCTGCTTGGGCAGCGGTTCGAGGTGGCGGACGTCGTCGGCCGAGATGCCCAGACCGTCGCCGACCCGCTGGCCGAGCTCGTCCTCGCACAGGAACAGGTGCCAGACCATGCGCTCCTGCACCTCGCGCGTGGCCTGCCCGATGTTGTCGATGAAGTTCTTCACCAGGTCGTCGCGCTCCCAGTCCTCCATGAGGCGGAAGCGCTGGCCCGCCTGCACGTAGTCGTTGGTGCGGGGGTACTCACTGCGCGTGAGACGACCACGCAGTTCGGGACCCACCTCCTTCTCGCCGGTCGGCGCGGACTCGCGCAGGCC
Source organism: Dietzia papillomatosis NBRC 105045 (assembly GCF_001570845.1). NCBI lineage: Bacteria > Bacillati > Actinomycetota > Actinomycetes > Mycobacteriales > Dietziaceae > Dietzia > Dietzia papillomatosis. The sequence goes on from NZ_BCSL01000012.1 coordinate 19,743, forward strand.
GTTCATCGTGGACGGCTCGTAGTTCACGTGCGGGTTCTGCCCCTGCAGGTCCACTCCGTAGGACATCTGGCCGCCGCGCTGATTGGTGGCGACCTTCGCGTTCTTGGCACTGTTGACCGGCAGTTGCAGGTAGTTGGCGCCGACGCGGTAACGCTGGGTGTCGCTGTAGGAGAACGTGCGGCCGACCAGCATCTTGTCGTCGGAGAACTCCAGGCCGTCGACCAGGACGCCGGTACCGAACGCGATCTGCTCGTTCTCGTTGTGGTGGTCGGTGACGTTGCGGTTGAGCGTCAGGGTGCCGACCAGCTTCGGCTCGAAGTCGTTCTCCGGCCACGTCTTGGTGTCGTCCAGCGGGTCGAAGTCCAGCTCGGGATGGTCGTCATCCGACATCATCTGCACGACCAGATCCCACTTGGGGTAGTCGCCGTTCTCGATGGCCTCGTACAGATCCTTTGAGGCGTGACCGGTGTCGTTCGCCTGGATGTTCGCCGCGTCCTCCTCGGTGAGGCTCTTGACGCCCTGGTGGGGCAGCCAGTGGTACTTCACCAGGTGGCTCTCGCCCTCGGCGTTGACCCAGCGGTAGGTGTTCACGCCGAAGCCCTGCATGTGCCGGTAGTCGGCCGGGATGCCGCGGGGGCTGAAGAGGTTGACCAGCATGTGCATCGACTCCGGCGACTGCGACATGAAGTCGTAGATCCGCGGGGTCCTGGCGGAACGTGATGGGGTCGGGCTTGAGGGAGTGGATGACGTCCGGGAACTTGATGGCGTCGCGGATGAAGAAGACGCCGAGGTTGTTGCCGACGAGGTCCCAGTTGCCGTCCTCCGTGTAGAACTTCACCGCGAAGCCGCGGGGGTCCCGCGCCACCTCGGAGGAGTCCCGGCCGCCGATCACCGTTGAGAAGCGGATGGCGACGTCGGTCTTCTTGCCCGCCTCCTGGAACAGCTTGGCCCTGGTGTACTTCGAGATGGGCTCGTCGCCCCACTTCCCGGTCGCCTCGAACTCGCCGTACGCGACGAAGCCGCGCGCGTGCACGACCCGCTCCGGGATCCGCTCGCGGTCGAAGTGGCTGATCTTCTCCAGGAACTGGTAGTTCTCCAGCGTCGCCGGGCCGCGGGCGCCGACGGTGCGGGTGTTCTGGTTGTCGTGGACCGGGTGTCCCTGGCGGGTGGTCAGAATGGGGTCGTCGTGCCTGCGCTCCTCGGACATCGATTCTCCTCGGGTAGAAGGCTTCGCCCGTCCGGTGGGGCTGGTCGTGGCCCCGACCCTAGGACTCGGGGCTTCCCGCTACCACCGCTCGCGCAAATACGAAATCCGCTACCCGGCCTCCGGATCCGCTACCCGTGGAGAGGGAGCGGATCAGGAGCCGGAGTAGCGGATTCGTCTAGCGGTCGGGGCGGGCCCGCCCGTCAGAGGTGAGTCAGAACGCGGCCTCGTCCAGCTCCATGAGCTCGTTGCCGAGCCCCGAGACGATTCCCCGGGTGGCGGTGAGGAGGGGCAGTTCGTTCGTCGCGAACCACCGGGCGGCGGCGATCTTGCCGTTGTAGAAGGCCTTGTCGTCGTCAGACGCGCCGTCCACCTTGCCCAGGGCGACCTCGGCGCCGACGAGCAGACGCCAACCCATCATGAGGTCACCGAACGCCATGAGCACGCGCACCGATGCGAGCCCGATCGTGTACAGGCGCTTCGGCTCGTCCTGGGAGCCCATGAGGTGCTCGAAGCACGTGCCGATCATGGCCTCGACGTCGGCCAGCGCGGTGGCCAGCAGCTCACGCTCGGCGGCCAGCTTCCCGCCGCACGCGTCGTTCTCGAGGAAGTGCTTGATCTGCGCGGAGATGTGACCGACCGCGGTCCCACGGTCCCGGGCGATCTTGCGGAAGAAGAAGTCCTGCGCCTGGATGGCCGTCGTGCCCTCGTAGAGGGAGTCGATCTTGGCGTCGCGAATGTACTGCTCGATGGGGTAGTCCTGCAGGAAGCCCGACCCACCGAAGGTCTGCAGCGACTCGGTCAGCAGCTCGTAGGCGCGCTCGGAACCGACGCCCTTGACGATCGGCAGGAGCAGGTCGTTGACACGGTGGGCCAGAGCAGCGTCCGCGCCCGACGCGCGCACGGCCGTCTCGGGGTCCTGGTGGGCGGCGGTGTACATGTACACCGCGCGCAGGCCCTCGGCGAACGCCTTCTGGCGGATGAGCGCCCGACGCACGTCCGGGTGATGGGTGATCGTCACGCGGGGCGCGGTCTTGTCGGCCATCTCGGTCATGTCGCCGCCCTGGACGCGCTCCTTGGCGAACTCCAGAGCGTTGAGGTACCCGGTCGACAGGGTCGAAATGGCCTTGGTGCCGACCATCATGCGAGCGTGCTCGATGACGTCGAACATCTGACGGATGCCCTGGTTCAGCTCGTCGCCGCCGACCATCCAGCCCTTGGCGGGCACACCGTGGCCACCGAAGGTGAGCTCACAGGTGGTCGAGGCCTTGATGCCCATCTTGTGCTCGACGCCCGTGACGAACACGCCGTTGCGCTCACCCAGCTCGCCGGACTCGAAGTCGAAGTGGAACTTCGGCACGAAGAACAGGGACAGGCCCTTGGTGCCCGGCCCGGCGCCCTCGGGGCGCGCCAGAACCAGGTGGAAGATGTTCTCGAACATATCGTCCGAGTCGGCCGAGGTGATGAACCGCTTGACGCCCTCGATGTGCCAGGAGCCGTCGTCCTGCTTGACGGCCTTGGTCCGGCCGGCGCCGACGTCCGAACCGGCGTCGGGCTCGGTGAGCACCATGGTGGCACCCCAGCCGCGCTCGGCGCAGGTGGCGGCCCACTTCTTCTGTTCCTCGGTACCGTTCTCGTAGAGGACGGCGGCGAAGGCCGGGCCGGCCGAGTACATGAACGCGGGGGCGTTGGCACCGAGCATCATCTCGCCGACGGCCCACACCATCGCGCGGGGAGCCGGCATGCCGCCGATCTCGTCGGGCAGACCCATCGACCAGTAGCCGGCGTCGAACCACGCCTTGAACGACTTCTTGAAGTCCTCGGGAATGGAGACCGAGTGGGTCCCCGGGTCGAACACCGGCGGGTTGCGGTCGGCGGAGGCGAAAGACTCGGCAACCGGGCCCTCGGCCAGAGCGGAGACCTCGTCGAGGATGCCCTTGGCGGTCTCGGTGTCCATGTCGCCGAACTCGCCGGCGTCGAGTGCCTCGTTCATGCCAAGGACCTCGAACATGTTGAACTCGAGATCCCGGACGTTGCTCTTGTAGTGACCCATTACGGTCTTCTCCGATCGGAGTGCGTGTCATGGAATTGGTCGCGCCCGAAGAGTCGGTGCTGCTCGCCCACGGGGCCACTGGAACCTACTCGTCGGTAACAACGCCGATGCTAATGCGTTGTCCGCGAACAGTCCAAGGTGAGGGAAGGCTCTGATTCCGCAGGCCGCGTCCCTCCGCGGGTTCCCGGGCGGGCTCTTCGGGGCGCCCACGGTGAGGGAGACGGTGGGGCAGAATCACCTCATGGCAGAGATCCAGCGGCGGGCGCCCTCCGCCGTCTCCGTGGTGGGGGCGGCGTTTCGTGTGGTCGAGTGGCAACTCGGGCTGGCCAGGGAGCTGATCCTCCTGCCCGCTCGGGTACTCGCGCTGCTCGACGACGTCGAGGTGGTGGTCGAGCGGATCCAGGACCTGCTCGACGAGGTGAACCGGACCGTGCGGGAGATCGACGGGATCGTCGCCTCCGCGACCAGCACTGTCGACGACGTCCGAACCACCGTCGCCAGGGCCGACCGGATGATCGACCAGGTGGCCGGCACGGTGACCGACGCGGAGGGGGTGGTGCGTCGGGTGGACGGCACCATCGATTCGGCGGAGGGGGTGGTGCGCCGGGTGGGCGGCACCATCGATTCGGCGGAGGGGGTGGTGCGTCGGGTGGACGGCACCATCGATTCGGCGGAGGGGGTGGTCTCCCGCGTCGGAGCGACCGTGGACACCGCGGACGAACTGGTCCTCGACGCGGGCACGCTCGTGGAGCGGGTCGTGCCGCTGCTCGACTTCGCGGACTCCGCGCTGGCTCCCGTCAAGCCGGTCGTCGAGGCGCTGCTCGTCGACGCCGAGTTCGACCCGGAGGTCGCCAAGCGCGTCGCGACGCGCCTCACCGAGGTGCTCGTGTGGGCGGACAAGACCGTCTCTCTGCTGGAGCCGATCGCCGGCGAGGTCCTCCAGTCGGTCGACCCGGAGGAGATCAAGGCGGTCGTGAAGTTCATCGACCACCTGCCAGCGCTCGGCGAGAGTCTGGAGACCGACATCATGCCGGTGCTCGCCTCGATGGACACGGTCGCCCCGGAGGTCCACCAGATCCTCGAGGTCGCGCAGCAGTGCCTCGAGGCGGTGGCCGGCATCCCGGGCTTCCAACTCCTGCGTCGCCGCGGGGGCGAGAACGGCAGGGCCGCGACATGACGCCGAGCCCCGGGCTCCCGCGGTACGGGGCCGTGAAGGGGCTCATCGGCTACCGCGCGCCGTCCGGTGGCGTCAGGACAACACTGCCCAGCACATCGCAGGTGGCCAGGGCCAGCTGAGTGTCCAGTCGCCGGTCTCCCGGGCGGCGCCCCAACGCGATCTCGGCCTTGGTCAGCCTGTACTTGACCGTGTTCCGGTGCAGGAGCAGTCGGGTCGCGGTGTCCGAGTAGTTCTCCGCCGAATCGAGAAAGACCCGGACGGTCTCGCGCTGGCGGGCCGCGTCCTCGGTGTCCGCGGCGAGACTGCCGAGCACCTCGCCGACCCACCGCCGGGTGGTGCTGAGGTCTTCAGCCAGTCGCGCGATCACCGGGATCCCGTCGTCAGCGTAGGAGACCACGGTCGCCTGGCCGGTCGTGGACGCCTGCGCCACCGTGGCGGCCTGCGCGGCCTGCGTCCGGGTTGTCCGAAAGCCCTCGACACCGGCCCCGGCCGCACCGAACGCCACCCGGGCGCCCCGCGTCGCCGCCAGCGGCACCACCGCCCGGGTGTCGACGGGGTCGCGTCGGCCCTCCATGCCGAACCACGCCTCGGCGGTGGCGCGCCCGGTGGTGATCATCAGCGGGCCCCGGCTCACGCCGAGAGCGCGGGCGAGCTGCCCCACCACGGTCGCCAGCAGCCGGGCCTGATCGGCGACGGTGCCGAAGTCGTCGATCCACACACGGCAACCGACGTGAACCTGGTCGAGTCGATAGCCCGTGACCCTCGCGAACTCGGCGGGGTCCACGTCGTCCCCGTCGACGACGCGGTTGACCAGGGAGTTGATGGACCGCTCCGCCTGATTGTGCGAGTACCGCACCTCCTCCTCGTGGGCGGCGATGACGGTCCGAGTGATCTCGTCGACGTACTGGTAGAGCCAGCCCGCCAGGTGGTGGTACAGCGGGAGCTTCTCGTGGTCGGCGCACTCGATCTCTTGCACTTGGTCGAACACGTGGGCCAGGAGCCGGTCGGACCCGACGTGGTAGGCGCGGCGGAGCGCGGCGCCTGACACGTTCCGCCGGGCGAGCATCACGGCGTAGCTCATCGCGTCCGGGAGCGGAGGCAGGTGGTGGGCCTCCTTGGTGTGGGACAACAGGTCGATGATCACCTGCACGTTGTTCACGACGCTGTCGTGCAGCGAAGCCCGCATCTCCTCCTCGGTGAGCTCGCCGATGGCCTCCTCGATGGCGGCGGTCATGCTCTCGGCGATGGCATCGGTCTCCGAGCTGAGCCGCAGTCCGATCTGGCGGGTCAGCTCGCGGAGACGTTCGGGATTCTGGGGCGTGGTGCTGAGCATGCTCTCCGGCGGGGCCGCACCCGTGTCCCGGGGCGGGGTCCTGCCTTGTCCTTCCTGCGAGATCACCGCCGGGACAGGTATGTCAGGGCGGAGCGGGCCGCGTTCCACCCGGCCATCCCGTGTGCGCCGGCACCGGGGGGAGTGGCCGCCGAGCAGAGGTAGACGCCCGGCACTCCGGTCGAATACGGATCGATGGCGACCCTCGGACGGAAGACCAGCTGCCGGGGGGCATTGGCACCCGTGACGATATCGCCGTCCACGTAGTTCGGGTTGTGATCTGCGATCTCGCGGGGCGAGCGCGTGTGAACGTAGTGGACGCGGTCCCGGAAGCCGGGGGCGAACCGCTCGATCTGATCGATGATCGTCTGCGTGGCGTCCCCCGTCCAGCCCGCGGGGACGTGGGCGTACGCGTCGACCGGGTGCACCCCGTCCCGGGCCCTGCCGGGGTCGGCGACCGACTGCTGGCCGACCAGGACGAACGGACGGTCGGGCATCTCCCCGCGAACGACCTGGCGCTCTGCGGCGGCGACCTCCGCGAACGTGCCGCCGACATGGACGGTGCCCGCGTGCCGCGACGGCTCGTGCGACCACGGGATGCCCCCCTCGACCGCGAACGCGACCTGGAACGCGGCCGGGCCGTGGCGGAAGCGGCGGTAGGCCCTGTCGACCCGCCGGGGCAGCACGCCGGCGAGTATCCGGGCTGCCGCCCCGGGGGAGGTGTCGAGCATGACGATGTCCGGCCCGCCGAGTTCCCTCAGGTCGCGGACGGTGGTGCCCGTCTCGATCCGCCCTCCTCGCGCGGTCAACATCGCCGCCATCGTCGCGGAGATCGTCGAGGAGCCACCGACGGCCACCGGCCAGCCGAAGCGGTGGGCGGCGGTGCCCAGTGCGATGCCGATCGCCGACGACATGAACGAGCCCAGGGGCCGGAAGGCGTGCGCGGCGACTCCCGCGAACAGCGCCCGTGCCTCGTCGGTGTGCCACCGGCGGGCCAGCAGCCCGGCCGGCATCGCCGCGTACGCGCCGAACCGGGCCAGCGAGACCGGATGGTCCGGAACGTGTAACAGCGGCCGGAGGAAGTCCTCGGTGATCCGGGGGAATCGCTCGGTGAGGGGGCCGTAGACGCGCTGGTAGGAGGGGCCGTCGGAACCGAGCCCGGCGGCGGTCCGGCCGACCGACTGCCAGACGGCAGCACCTCTGCTGCCGTCGAGGGGGTGCGAGTACTGGACCTCCGGCAGCGCCCATTCCAGTCCGTGCGCCACGAGGTCGAACTGCCGGCTGAACCCGGTGTCGAGGGCGAGCGGGTGGAACCCGGAACAGTGGTCGTGCAGCAGGCCCGGCGTGGTCATCTCTCCGGACCGCGTACCGCCGCCGACGGAGTCGGATGCTTCCAGGACGGTCACATCGACTCCGTCGGCGGCGAGTGTCAACGCGGCTGCCAGACCGTTGGGTCCGCTACCCACGATGATCGCTGTGGGCATGGAGTCAGCTCATCTCCACCGTGGACTTGTCGTGTCCGGTCGCGGGGCCGGGGGCGGAGAGGTCGCCCTCGGCACCAGGGGAGGACGGGACCGCAGCGGAGGCCCGCTTGTCGGCCGGCAGGTACTCGGGGTGACGCCAGGTCACCGTGTACGGGATGGGGCCGTCGGGCAGCCAGGGCTGCTGCTTGACCACATCACGGACGTCGTAGTGGCCGCGTTCGACGACTCCGAGGGAGGCGTCGATGACGCGGTATTCGATCGTCTTCTTGTGCAGCGGCTGGGACTCCGTCCACACGCTGATGAACTCGCCCGGGGCGAAGTTGCAGCGCTTCTGCACGGCAGCGATGGTCCGCTCGTCGAACAGGTGGCCGTCGCCGAACTGCCATCCCGAGAAGAAGGTGCACATGACCTCACCCTCGCGGAAGCGGTAGTTCTCCATACTGTCCAGGTGATCCGGGAAGATCGACATGTGGCCGCGACCCTGGGTGTTCATCATCCGGAACGCGGTCGTCTTCTGTAGGAACATCTCCGCCCCCGCCTCCCCGAACAGGCTCGAGAGCTGGTGCTTCGGCGAGGTCATCGAGGTGACGAACTCCGGGTTGTCCAGCTTGGCCTCGCAGCCGTTGTTGCGGAACGCCATGGTGGAGTTCGCCCAGTTCCCGGCGTACTGGCGCATTGAGATGAGGAACGAGATCTTGTCCGGCCGGAAGTTGCCCACCAGCGGCCCCGTGAGGGTGAGGACCGCGGCGGCCACCACGACCCAGACGCTGCTGGCGTCCCAGAGCGCGTAGCCGTCACCGTTGAAGAAGCCCAGGAACACGATCGGGGTGGCGAAGACGTAGAAGAGGTTCCACTCCTGCGGCATGGCCAGCGCGAACATCGAGTAGATGAAGACGTGGAAGCACATCATGAACGCCGCCGCCAGGACCGCGACGGTCCAGTTGGTGGTGAACAGGAGGATGAGCGGGACCACGAACTCGACGATCGTCCCCATGACGTGCGCGGCGAACCACGCGACCCTGGTGGGCATGAGGTCGTTGGGCGCGTCGCGGTACAGCGAGCGGCGGAGCGCCTTGGACTTCACCAACGGCCCGTTGGTGAGCATCGTTTGCACGGTGGGCGTGAAGTGCACGCCGATCTTCGACAGGAACGCCCCCCACCAGACGGCGAACATGGCGATCTTGGCCACGATGATCATGTCCACGCTGCCGCCGCCGTACAGGGTGAGCAGGCCGAAGCCGAGCAGGATGACCGAGTACTGCTCGGGACGTGAGGCCAGGAAGGTCACCCGGTCACGCAGGCCCAGGATCAACTGCAGCGCCACGTAGGTGATGAAGGGCCAGGCGGGGACGAGGCCCGCCTCGCTGTAGGCGGCCGCCGTCTGCTGCCCCGGCAGCACCAGGCCGAGAGCGAGGCTGGCCAGCATGCCGAAGTACAGCGCGACGTCGATGGCCCTGCGCTCGTCACCCTTGGTGAAGGGCACCTTGTCCGGCCAGGGCGGGAGCCGTAGGGTGCCGGTCCGCATCCAGTAGCGGTAGCCGGCGGTGTTGGGCTTGAACTTGAAGGCGAGCGGCCCCCACGACTCGTTGAAGCCGGTGGCGGACCACAGGACCACCCACAGCATCGCCTTCTGGTAGACGATGAGCTCGCCCCACCAGGCGCCCAGGTCGGTCAGTGGCAGACCGGGCGTCGACAGGCCGATGATGAGCCAGCCACCGATGAAGAAGAACAGGCCCTTGACGAGGTAGAGGGAGTGCATGATCTTCGGGGCGCCGAAGCCGTGGTCCACCCAGTGGTGGGCGAGCAGCTTCATCCGCTCCATGACGGGGATCGACTCGAACTTCTCCGGGTCGATGTCGGGTACGTCGGCTTGTAGGAATGCCACTGGTACTCCTTGTCGGTGGTGAGGGTGGCGGTGAGGGATCGGGTGGGGAGGGGTCTGGGGAAGGGGAGGGGCTCGGGAGGGAGCCGGAACAGGGACGCGGGAGGGGCCGTCAGGCCGCGAGCGACGCCCGGAGGCCGGGTTTGTCGATCTTTCCGACGGGGTTTTTGGGCAGTACGGGTGTGATCTCCACGTGCACGGGCACTTTGACCCGTGTGAGGTGCTGGCGGCAGTGCGCGACCACCGCCTCGGCGGTGAGGTCGGCGTCGGGGTAGGGCACCACGAACGCCACGGGGACCTCTCCCATCACGTCGTCGGGCTGACCGACCACGGCGACCTCGAGGACGCCCGGCAGGCTGCCGATCGCGTTCTCGATCTCCTTGGGATAGAGGTTCTCGCCGCCGCGGATGATCATGTCCTTGAGGCGGTCGACGATGGTCAGGTAGCCGTCCTCGTCGAGCCTGCCGACGTCGCCCGTGCGCACCCAGCCGTCGACGATGGTCTCGGCGGTGGCCTCCGGACGGTTGAGGTAGCCGGCCATCACGGTGGGTCCGGTGATGAGGACCTCGCCGGTCTGCCCGGTGGGGACGTCCTGCAGGTTGTCGTCGACGATCCGGATGCGCTGCCCGGGAAGGGCCGGTCCGACGGTGCCGGGTTTGCGTGGGCCGTCGATGGGGTTGACCGCGGAGGCGCAGGTGGCCTCGGTCAGGCCGTATCCCTCGAGGATGGGGGCGTCGAGGAACTCCTCGGCCGCAGCGAGGAGCTCACGGGTGGCCGGGGCGGCGCCGCAGACGGCGAACCGGAGGGATGACATGTCCGGCTGCCGCCCCTCGGCCTTGCTGAGAAGAAGGGCGTAGATGGTGGGCACGGCGGAGAAGTAGGTGGGCCGCAGGCGTTCGACCGTGTCGAAGAACCTGGTCGCATCGAACCCGCCGAGGATCGTGAGCTGCGCCCCGACCTGCAGGGGCGCCAGCAGACTGACCATCAGCGCGTTGACGTGGAACAACGGCAACACGAGCAGACAGTGGTCGTCCGCCGTCATCCTCATGGACTCGACCATCATCGCGGACATCGCCGTGGCGTTGTCGTGCGTCAGCATCACGCCCTTGGGGCGTCCGGTGGAGCCGCTGGTGTAGATGACCAGCGCGAGATCGTCGCCTGAGAGGTCGACCGGTTCGAGCGGCACGTCGTCCGTCGAGGCCTTTAGGTCATCAACGCTAATTGTCGGTCGGCCGCCTGAGGGTGCCCCGTGACCGGCGTTCACCACGAGCACGGCGCGGGCGTCCTCGATCTGGTGACCGGCCTCCTCGTGGGTGAAGTTGGGGTTGATCGGCGTGGCCGCCGCGCCGAGATACCAGGCGGCGAGAATCGAGATCACCAGTTCGCTCCGGTTGGGCAGCATCACGGCGACCACGTCGCCCCTGTTCACGCCCTGTTCGCGGAACTGGGCGGCGACGGCGGTCACCCTTTCGTCGAGCTCGCGGAACGACATCTCCGTGGCCTCGTCGCGTACGGCGGGGGCGTCTCCGAACCGATCCGCCAACACTCTCGGGAGGTATCCGGGCTTCACATCGACTCCTCATCACGGTTGGTGTGATCTCGGACACTACCCAGCCGGACCGGCGCCGATCATCGGTTGATGTGACGAAGTTCACGTGCCCGTTTGTGCATCGTGCACTATGTGGGCGTTTCCTGCCGGGTTCGGCGGTGTGCCCGGCGAGGGGGCGCGGGGACGACGACGCCGAATAGCGCCAAAATGACGATCGGGGCACCTCCGGTGAGGAGGTGCCCCGCGAACGACGCCCTTTCGGGCGGTTGAGCCGATGACGGGAATCGAACCCGCGCTGTCTGCTTGGGAAGCAGAAGTTCTACCATTGAACTACATCGGCGGTGCCTGCTCGAGGCGGATTTCAGACTAGCACGAGCCCTGCGTGGCGCAGGGCGCCCGGGTCACTTCTTCCGGGCGGCCTTCCGCTTGGCGCCGGGCGTCATGGGACGCTTGGGCTGGGCGAGGGAGGCGCGGGGGACGAACCCGAACGCCACGCCTCCGATCACGGCCACCGCGATCGCGCCGATGATCCACGGGGTGATGGACCCGCCGCTCGTGATCCCCATCATCACGATGAGCACGGCCACGCCGACGCACACCCACGACCACTGGGTCCAGCGCCAGATGTACTTCGAGGGCTCTTCCCTGATCTCGTCCATGGGCCCATTTCACCACGTCAGCTGCGGTCGGCGCATATCGGCGGCAGCTCGAGGGGGTCGCCGCGGTCGCGGCGGCCGCACCTTGTGGTAGGTCTCACGCCGATTCCGAGCAGATCCGGGAAGGAAGCGGCCCCGCCGGACGCTGAACTGGAGAGCGGTCCGTTTTGTGCGGACGGTCGCCCGGCGGACGGGCACCGTGTACTGGAGGTGCGTGATGGACGACCTGACAGGCCGGCCCGTCGCGGAACGCGTGCGGACGGTGCTCGCGCGGGGCGCGTCGGGAACCGTGGGGGCGGGGATGCTGCGGCGCCCGCTGCGGTCGGCGCGGGTCCGTGACGACGGCGTCGTGGTGCTCGTGGTCGACGTGGGCGGGGCGTCGCGCGAGGCGGGGGATGCCGCCCGCGTCGCCGCCGCCGGCGCCTCCGCGACCGTCGAGATCGTCGACACCGTCTGTACGGGCCGGTGTCGTGGCTCCGCGCCGCGTCCCTCGTTCTCCGTCGACGGTCGTCCCGCGCCGTGCGGGGGGCGTGGGCAGGGTCACGACGACGAGTGCGCGGTCGCCCGCGGCATCGTCACCCTCTCGGGGATCGTGACGGCCTCGTCGGCGGTACGGCGACGCAGAGTGGTCGCGGCGGACGGCGGCGGGCCGGACGGGAGCGGCGACGTCGGATCGGTCCGATTGAGCGAGTTGCAGCCGCTGGAGATCAGCTACGTCGAGGCGGACGGGGTGCACCTGGTGGCGCGGTCGGAGCTCGCCGCCGCCGGCGTCGACCCGATCGCGGTCGACGAGCAGGCGTGGTTGCGTCGGTTGGCCGACGACCCGGGCCTGGCCGCGCGCCTCGCGCAGCGCGCCGGACGGCAGGTCGCCGGTGCGAGACCATGCCTCGCGGGCATCGACAGCTACGGGATCGACGTGAGCATCGGTTCGCTGCAATCCGGGTTCCGCGAGCACTTCCGGGTGGAGTTCCCGCAGGTCTGTGCTGATTCGGATGACGTCCACAGGGTCCTCGCCGAGCTGGCACGGTGATCTGCCACACAAGAGTTTCCTGAAAACTCTTGCCTTTGAGGTAAGCCTTACCTAAGTTGATTGCTGCGGGTAGTCACGTCCCCGCACCCGCTTCCCGCTCCGGCACCGTCCCTGAGGCGCCGGAGCGGGGGACGGGAACCGCGACGACGAGAGGCGAAGGCATGCGATCACTGGTGGGACCCGTACCGGAGCCGGCCGAGCGGGCGAGCTCAGCGCTACGCCGGTGCCCGCGCGCCACCCTCACGTTCGGCTCCGCCACCCCGTCGGTCGCCCTCGTGCACCGGGGCCCCGCGACCGCCGACCTCAGCCTGGTGATCCCGATAGCCGACGCGGCATCCATCGGGTTCGGCGGGGTCACCGCCCGGCTCGAGGTGCTCGACGAGATCATCGGGGGAGTGGCCCAGGGTCGCTGCCGCCGCATCGTCGTCGTCGAGGGGCGCGTCGAACGGTCCGGGACGCGCGCCCAACGCATCACCGCCGCCGACATCGCGCGCGACCTCCCCGACTCAGCCCTCCTGGGCGTCGGATCCGACTCCGCCCTCGTCCGGCTCCGTGCCGACAAGATCGTCCTCACCGACGACGAGGGCGTCACCGACATCGCGCCCGACGACCTCGCCACCTCCGGCCCCGACCCGTTCACGGACCTCGAGGGCCACTGGCTCGATCACCTCAACGACCCCCGCTGCCAGGTCGTCCCGCGCATCGCGCTGCGAGTCTGCCGGTGTCTGCCCGCCGTGCGGCCCCTGCTCATCGGGATCGATCGCGCCGGCGTGGACATCGAGCTCGTCGACCGCGATGGTCGGATCCGCCGCGAGCGACTGCCGTTCGCGGAGGCGTGCACGGGCGTCGCCGAGCTCGGCACCCAGCTCCGTCTGCTCGCGGGGGGCGCCCGGTACCCTCAGGATCGTGCTGCTCTCCGACCGTGACCTCCGCGCCGAGCTCGCCGACGGGCGACTGGGCATCGACCCCCTCGACCCCGCGCTGATCCAGCCGTCGAGCATCGATGTCCGCCTCGACCGGCTGTTCCGTGTCTTCAACAACTCGCGCTACACCCACATCGACCCGGCGCTGCAGCAGGACGAGCTGACCGAACTGGTCGAGGTCGCCGACGGCGATCCCTTCGTCCTGCACCCCGGCGAGTTCGTCCTCGGCGCGACCCTCGAACGGCTCGCCCTGCCCGACGACCTCGCCGGCCGGCTCGAGGGCAAGTCCTCCCTCGGCCGCCTCGGTCTGCTCACCCATTCCACCGCCGGGTTCATCGACCCCGGCTTCGACGGACACATCACCCTCGAGCTGTCCAACGTCGCGAACCTGCCCATCACCCTGTGGCCGGGGATGAAGATCGGCCAGCTGTGCCTGTTCCGGCTCTCCAGCCCCGCCGAGACCCCCTACGGCAGCGCGAGCGTCGGTTCCAAATACCAGGGCCAGCGCGGACCGACGGCGTCGAAGGCGTACCTCAACTTCCGGTGAGCCGGAATGGCCGCGGCCATCCCACCGCCCGGGGCGTGCGACGCGCAGTGCACCGACGTCGTTCACCAGCGCGTTCCCACCGCGACGCCTTGACGGGGTAGAACGGCGCCATGCGTATGACCGTGTTCGGGACCGGGTACCTCGGCGCCACCCATGCCGCCTGCATGGCCGAGCTGGGCCATGAGGTGTTGGGGGTGGACGTCGACGAGGCGAAGATCGAGCGGCTGCGCCGGGGCGAGGTGCCGTTCTACGAGCCGGGTCTGCCGGAGATCCTGCTGCGGCATGTCGAGTCGGGTCGGTTGCGGTTCACCACCGACTACGCCGAGGCCGCCGAGTTCGCGGACCTGCACTTCATCGGGGTGGGCACGCCCCAGCGCAAGGGCGAGTTCGCCGCCGACACCACCTACGTCGAGGACGTGGTGACGCGGTTGGTGCCGCTGCTCACCTCGGATGCGGTGTTGGTGGGCAAGTCGACGGTGCCGGTGGGGACGGCGGCGCGGCTGCAGGGGGTCGCGGACTGGCACGTGGCCGACGGTGTGCAGGCGCGGGTGGTGTGGAACCCGGAGTTCCTGCGTGAGGGCTTCGCGGTGGCCGACACCCTGACGCCGGACCGGATCGTGATCGGGCTGCCCGGCGGGCCGGACGAGCAGGGGTTCGCGCGTGAACTGGTCGAGCGGGCTTACGCGCCGATCCTCGAGTCGGATCCGTGTCCGGTGATCGTGACGGATCTGGCGACCTCGGAGCTGGTCAAGGTGAGTGCGAACGCGTTCCTGGCGACCAAGATCAGCTTCATCAACGCGGTGTCGGAGGTGTGCGAGGCCGCCGGCGCGGACGTGACGGTGCTGGCGGATGCGATCGGTATGGATCCGCGGATCGGTCGGCGGTTCCTCAACGCCGGGCTCGGGTTCGGTGGGGGTTGTCTGCCCAAGGACATCCGGGCGTTCATGGCGCGTGCCGGGGAGCTGGGTGCGGACGAGGCGATGACGTTCCTGCGGGAGGTCGATTCGATCAACATGCGGCGCCGGGAGCGGATGGTCGACCTGGCGGTCGAGGCGTGCGGCGGGACGGTCATCGGCAAGACCGTCGCGGTGCTGGGGGCGGCGTTCAAGCCGAACTCCGACGACGTGCGTGACTCGCCGGCGCTGAACGTGGCGGGGATGCTCTCGCTCAAGGGCGCCAGCGCGGTGGTGTACGACCCGCAGGCGCTGGACAACGCCCGGGCCCTGTTCCCGACCCTCACCTACGCCGGGTCGGCGTTGGCGGCGTGCGAGGGCGCGGACGTGGTGCTGGTGGCCACCGAGTGGGCCGAGTTCGTCGAGCTGGACCCGGTCTCGGTCGCCGGGGTGGCGCGGGGCCGGATCCTGCTGGACGGGCGCAACTGCATGCCCGCTGACCGCTGGCGTGAGGCCGGCTGGACCTACCGCGCCCTCGGCCGCGGCGTCCCCTCGGTCGCCGACGCTCTGCCGCCCGTCGGGCTCGCGGTCGCGTCTGCGGGTTACTGGCGGTAGGACGCCAGGAAGTTGCCGATCCGCTCGATGGCCACGCCCAGGTCCCGCGCCGCGGGCAGGGTGACCACCCGGAAGTGGTCCGGTTTCGGCCAGTTGAAGCCGGTGCCCTGCGTGACGAGAATCCGCTCCCGCTCGAGCAGGTCGAGGGCGAAGAGCCGGTCGTCGTGGATCTCGTGCACGTCGGGATCCAACCTGGGGAAGGCGTAGAGCGCACCCATCGGCCGGACGCAGCTCACGCCGGGGATCGAGTTCAGCTTCTCCCACGCGATGCCGCGCTGCTCGTGCAGCCGCCCGCCCGGCTCGATGAGCTCGTTGATCGACTGGTAGCCGCCGAGCGCCACCTGGATGGCGTGCTGGGCGGGCACGTTCGGGCACAGTCGCGTCGAGGCCAGGAGTTCGAGCCCCTCGAGGAACCCCGCGGCGTGCGCCTTCGGCCCGGTGATGGCGACCCAGCCCGCCCGGTATCCCGCCACGCGGTACGTCTTGGACAGCCCGTTGAACGTCAGCACGAGCAGGTCGTGGGCCAGCGTCGCGATGGACGTGTGCTCGGCCTCGTCGTAGACGATCCGGTCGTAGATCTCGTCGGCCAGGATGAGCAGGCTGTGCTCCCGCGCGAGGTCGACGATCCCCTGCAGGACCTCCCGCGAGTAGACCGCGCCGGTCGGGTTGTTGGGGTTGATCACCACGATGGCCTTGGTGCGCGGGGTGATCTTGGAGGCGATGTCCTCCAGCGACGGGTTCCAGTCGTCGTCCTCGTCCGCGAGGTAGTGGACCGGTTTGCCGCCCGCGAGCGAGGTCATCGCGGTCCACAGTGGGTAGTCCGGCGCCGGGATGAGGACCTCGTCGCCGTCGTCGAGGAGTGCCTGCATCGTCATCGTGATGAGCTCGGAGACCCCGTTGCCGAGGTAGATGTCCTCGACGTCCAGGTGGGGGAAGTCAGGGACCAGCTCGTAGCGCGTGAAGATCGCACGGCGGGCCGAGAGGATTCCCTTGGACTCCGAGTAACCCTGCGCGTGGGGGAGCGCGGCGATCATGTCCCGCATGATCACGTCCGGCGCCTCGAACCCGAACGGCGCGGGGTTGCCGATGTTGAGTTTGAGGATGCGGTGCCCCTCCGCCTCGAGCTGGTTGGCCCGGGCGAGTACCGGCCCGCGGATCTCGTAGAGGACGTCCTTGAGCTTGGAGGACTGGTCGAGCGTGCGCGGCTGGCGGAGCGTGCGTCCCGTGGTCTCAGGAGTCATACCTGCTGATTGTGCCACTCGCCTCCCCCGCCCCGGCATCGCGTGCCCGAGCGGAGGAGGAGTCGGCGATCGCAGGCGGATCGCTGCGGTCAGATCCCGTATCGGAGGTCGACGATCGCCGGGATCTCCGAGTCCGGGAGGAGCTCGTCGGGGTGCTCGACGCGCAGAAAGTCCACACACTCGCGCTCGAGCGGACACAGCGAGTACGGCTGGGACTCGATCGACAGCCCGGTGGCCCGGCGGAGACGACGCACCTCACCGCGCACCGTCGTGGTGGCCGACGGATCCTCGTAGAGGGCCTCCGACAGCGCCCGCGCCGACCACGCCTCACGGGAGGCCAGCAGCGCCACGAGTTCGGCCCGCCGGGGTGTGAGCGGGATCGAGGTCCCGTCCGCCCGGATCACGGCCGGTTTCCACCCGAGCAGTCGGATCGCGGTGACAGGGTTGGGATGGTCGGCCGGGACGTGGCCGGGTGCGTGGGCGACGGCGTTGTCGTCGTCGTGCCCGGGGCCGGCGGCCGCGCCGGGGGATGACGGGAGCGCGGCGAGCAGG
Organism: Dietzia papillomatosis NBRC 105045; assembly: GCF_001570845.1. Taxonomy (NCBI): domain Bacteria; kingdom Bacillati; phylum Actinomycetota; class Actinomycetes; order Mycobacteriales; family Dietziaceae; genus Dietzia; species Dietzia papillomatosis. Next base: position 36,879 of record NZ_BCSL01000012.1, read on the forward strand.
GACTCGGCGAGCCGGGCGCCGCAGCGCACCAGCGCGGCGGTCTCCACCGACGAGAACCGCAGCGGGTGGGACACGTCGAGGACCCCGATGACCCGCCCCCGCGGATCCCTGATCGGGCTCGCGGTGCACGTCCAGCCGTGGTGGGCGCGGACGAAATGCTCGCCCGCGGTGGCGTGGGTGAGGGCCCCGGTTTCGAGTGCCAGCGAGATGCCGTTGGCGCCGATGCCCTTCTCGGACCAGTCCGCGCCCTCCGCGAACGCGATCGAGTCCGCGCGGCGCAACGCCTGCGCGCTGCCCGCGCGCCACAACACGCGCCCCCGGGTGTCGGAGACGACGACGAGGTGGCGCCCGGCGGCCGAGGTGTCCGCCACCGATGCCACGACCTCCGCCGCGACCCGGTGCAGCGGCGTCATCTCGCGTGCGGTCGCGAGCTCGTCCCGCGACAGGACGCTGCGCGGGACCTGCTGGTCAGGGGAGATTCCCGCGTCCCAATTGCGTTGCCAGGCGCGCAACACCCGCGAGTCCAGATCGGACGTCTGACCGCCGGCCAGCGCTATCTCGTGGGCCTCGATCGTGCGGGCCGCGAAGGCGCCGGGGTCGGAGAACCGCAGCGCCGATTGCAACGACATTGCCACCCCCTGGGGAAGACAGTGTGATCTACGTCATGAAAACGCTACAGCAGAGCGAAGGAGTGGGTATGACCCAGACGACGGAAGCGCCGGCACAGCCCGACAACGCCGACCGCGCCGTGGAGACGTGGCTGGCGGAGTTCGGCGAGGCGTTGAGCGAGGCTGACACGGGCCGCGCGGCCGGGATGTTCGAGACCGAGGGGTGCTGGCGCGACTTTGTGTCCTTCACCTGGAACCTCCGGACCCTCGAGGGGCGTGAGGAGATCGGGGAGATGCTCGACTGCCAGCTCGCCGCGATCGCCCCCACCGGTTGGGAGCTCGCGGAGCCGGCCACCGAGTCGGGCGGCGTGATCGAGGCGTGGATCACTTTCGAGACCGCGGCGGGTCGCGGCTGGGGCCACCTGCGACTGCGCGACGGACGGGCCTGGACCCTGCTCACCACGCTGCAGGAGCTCACGGGGCACGAGGAGAAGAAGGGTCGCGATCGCGACAAGGGCGTCGAGCACGTCATCCGACGCGGACGCCGGACCTGGCTCGAGCAGCAGACCGAGCGGAAGGAATCACTCGGCTACACCGAGCAGCCCTACGCGGTGATCATCGGCGGCGGTCAGGGCGGGATCGGCCTCGCCGCCCGGCTCAAGCGGCTCGGCGTGCCCACGATCGTGATCGAGAAGAACGAGCGCGCCGGCGATTCATGGCGCAAGCGCTACAAGTCCCTGCACCTGCACGACCCGGTCTGGTACGACCACCTGCCCTACATCCCGTTCCCGGACGACTGGCCCGTGTTCCCCGCCAAGGACAAGGTGGGGGACTGGCTCGAGCACTACACCGCGATCATGGACCTCGACTACTGGTCCGGCACGCAGTGCCTGGGCGCCGAGTTCGACGAGACGACGGCGACGTGGCGCGTCCGCGTCGACCGCAGGGGCGAGAAGATCGAGCTCAGGCCGACCCAGCTGATCTTCGCGCTCGGGGTGTCCGGCTACCCCAACATCCCGCACTTCGACGGCGCCGAGGACTTCACCGGCGACCAGTGGCACTCGTCCGAGTTCACCGGCGAGGGCGACGTCGAGGGCAAGCGCGCCATCGTGATCGGCTCGAACAACTCGGCCCATGACATCTGCGCCGCCCTCTGGGATCACGGTGCGGACGTGACGATGATCCAGCGTTCGTCCACTCACATCTCCCGGAGCGAATCGCTGATGTCGCTCGCGCTCGGTCCCCTCTACTCGGAGGAGGCGCTCGAGGCCGGTGTGACCACCGAGAAGGCGGACTTGCTGTTCGCCTCCTGGCCCTACCGGCTGCTGCCGGACGCGCAGATCCCCGTCTACGACCAGATGGCGGAGAAGGACGCGGAGTTCTACGGCAAGCTCCGGGACGTCGGGTTCGATCTGGACTTCGGCGAGGACGGGTCGGGCCTGTTTCTGAAGTACCTCCGACGTGGCTCGGGGTACTACATCGACGTCGGTGCCAGCCAGCTCCTGATCGACGGAGAGGTGGCCCTCGAGCGCGGGCAGGTGACGCGGATCCTGCCGGACGGCGTCGAGCTCGACGGCGAGCGGGTGCTGCCCGCCGACCTGATCGTCTACGCCACCGGGTACGGCTCGATGAACCAGTGGCTCGTGGACCTGGTGTCCCAGGAGGTCGCGGACCAGGTCGGGAAGGTGTGGGGCTACGGCTCCGACACCACGCGCGATCCGGGCCCGTGGGAAGGGGAGCTGCGCAACATGTGGAAGCCGACCAACGTGGAGCAGCTGTGGATCCACGGCGGGAACCTGCACCAGTCGCGCCACTACTCCAAGTACCTCGCGCTACAGCTCAAGGCGCGGATGGAGGGCATCCCGACGCCGGTGTACCGGGTGCAGGAAGTGCATCACACCTGCTGACCGGCAGCTGGCCTCTTCCGCGCGAACCGAAATAGACCGCGGCCCGTGATCAGCTCTGTGATCACGGGCCGCGATGGCTTCCGGTGGGAATCAGCCCAGGGACAGGCCGTAGCCGCCGGACTTCTTCGCCTTGGGGATGGCACCGTCCTTGGCGGGCGCTGACGCCTCGGTCGCCTCGGCGGGGGCGGCCTGCGCCGCCGCCGACTCGCCGGCGGATGGCTCAGCGGCCGCGGCCTTGGCGCCGCCGGGGGCCGTGGCCCCGCCCGGAGCCTTCGCGCCGCCGGGCGCCTTCGCCTTGCCGCCGCCGGGCGCCTTCGCCTTGCCGCCGCCGAGCGTGAGCCCGCCCGACTTGGGAGCGCCGGCGCTCGCCTTGGGCGCACCCGAGGTGGCCGGCGCCGAACCCTGGGCCGCTTCGCGCGTCTCCTCTGTGCGCTCGGCGTCCTTCACCGCGGACTGCTCCTCGACCGCGGCATCGCCACCGGCCTTCGGGGCGCCCGGCGCCTTCGCGCCGCCCGGTGCCTTCGCGCCGCCCGGTGCCTTGCCGCCACCGAGCTTGAGGCCACCCGACTTCGGCGCACCCTTCGAGTCCGCGGCAGACGGCCCGGCCTCGGCGGCGCTGACCGTGCCCCCGGAACCGGCGGCCGCGACCTCCGCGCCCGCGCCCTCGTCGATGACGGCGTTGTCGGGGGCGGCCTCGGCGGTCCTCGTCTCGGCGGGAGCGGCAGCCGACGCCCGCTCGGCCTCCGCGGCGTCGCGCTCGGCCTGCTGCTCCGCGGTCGTCTTCTCCCGCTTGGGCTGCTCGAGCCACTGGGGCTCGCGGGGATCGGGCAGTCCGCCGTCACGGGAGATGGACTCCAGCAGCAGCTGGGAGACGTCCACGACCTCGACCTGACCCTCGAGCTCGGTGCCGTCGGTCTGGGCGGTGGCCCCGTCGGAGAGCATCACGCGGCAGAACGGGCAGCCGGTGGCGATCTTGGAGGGCGAGGTCGACAGCGCCTCGTCGACACGGTCGATGTTGATGCGCTTGCCGACCGTCTCCTCCATCCACATGCGCGCGCCACCGGCGCCACAGCACATGGACCGCTGGCCGTGCCGCGGCATCTCCTTGAGGGTCACGCCCGAGCCGTCCATGAGCTCACGCGGGGCCTCGTACACCTGGTTGTGGCGGCCGAGGTAGCACGGGTCGTGGTAGGTCACGTTGCCGTCGATCGGCGCGACCGGGATGAGGCGCTTCTCCCGCACGAGGCGGTTGAGCAGTTGGGTGTGGTGGACCACCTGGTACTCGCCGCCGAGCGGTCCGTACTCGTTCTTCAGCGTGTTGAGGCAGTGCGCACAGGTCACGACGACCTTGCGGTGCGAGGTGGGCACGCCGTCGAACGCGTTGTTCAGCGTCTCGATGTTCTGCTCGGCGAGCATCTGGAACAGGAACTCGTTGCCCGCGCGGCGGGCCGAGTCACCGTTACAGGTCTCGCCCTGACCGAGCACCGCGAACTTCACACCGGCGGTGTGCAGCAGGGTGGCGACGGCCTGCGTGGTCTTCTTGGCGCGGTCCTCGAAGGCGCCGGCGCAGCCGACCCAGAACAGGTACTCGGTGTCGCCGAAGTCCTCGACGTCCTTGCCGATAACCGGGATGTCGAAGTCGAGGGCGTTCATCCACTCGTCACGACCCGAGTTGTTCTGGCCCCAGGGGTTGCCCTTGTTCTCGAGGTTCTTGAACAGGCCGGCGAGCTCGGTCGGGAACTCCGACTCGATGAGCACCTGGTAGCGGCGCATGTCGATGAAGTGGTCGACGTGCTCGATGTCGACCGGGCACTGCTCGACGCAGGCGCCACAGGTGGTGCAGGACCACAGGGCCTCGGGGTCGATGATGCCTGCGGCCGTCGGGTCCTCGGAGACGTCGGCGGTGGTGTGGCCGACCAGGGGACGCTGGGCCTCGAGGCGGGCGGCCTCGGGGATCTTGGCCAGCTTGGCCTCGTCCGGGTTGCCGTCGGCGTCGACCAGGCCGGTCTCCTCGCCCATGGTGGTCTGACCACCGGCGAGCAGGTAGGGGGCTTTCGCCGTCGCGTGGTCGCGCAGCGACATGATCATGAGCTTCGGGCTCAGGGGCTTACCGGTGTTCCACGCGGGGCACTGTTCCTGGCAGCGACCACACTCGGTGCAGGTGGTGAAGTCCAGCCAGCCCTTCCACGAGAAGTCCTCGATCGCACCGGCGCCCAGCTTGGGCTCGAAGTCCTCGTCCTCTTCGGTGAGCTCCTCGACCTTCTCCATGGTCAGCGGGACGCCGTCCATGGTCATGGGCTTGAGGGCACCCAGCGCGGTGCGGCCGTCGGCCTCGCGCTTGAAGTAGATGTTGAAGAAGGCGGAGAAACGGTGCCAGGCGACGCCCCACGTGATGTTGCGGCCCACGACGTAGAGCCAGATCATGCCGGTGAGCAGCTTGACCAGCGCGAAGATCGAGACCATCAGCTCGTTCGCGGGCAGGATCGTCGAGAGCGGGCCGGAGACCCAGTCGGTGGCCCAGTGGAAGTCCTGGCCGTCGGCGCGGTAGAGCGCGAGCTTGCCGGCCTTGACGAAGATCATGCCCAGGCCCTCGAGGAGCACGACGGTCTCGACGAAGTAGGCGGCCTTGCGGTCGGAACCGACGAAGCGGTTGAGACCACGGCGCTGGTTGACCTGGCGGATGATGATGAGTGCGGTGATGCCGATGACGGTGCCCAGTCCCAGGATCTCGTCGATGACGTGATACCAGGACTGCTCGGACAGCCAGGGCCAGCCACCGCGGGGGTTGAACGTCTGGATGTAGGCCTCGAACCAGACGATCGCGCCCAGCATGAAGCCGACCATGACGAACCAGTGGAAGAAGCCCACCGAGCGCTTGCGCGCCATCCGGGTGTGGGCGCCCACCTCGACGAGGACGTTCTTGAGCCGGGGCAGGATCGGCCGGAAGCGGTCGAATCCGTCCTTCTGTCCCAGGAAGAGGCCGCGCACCATGCGGGTGACGCCGCCGATGAACGAGGCCCAGCAGAACAGACTGAGCAGGACGCCGATCGTCCCGAGTGTGATGGTCACGCCTGACATGGTTCGCGGCCTTTCGTCGCACTTCTCGACGCACGAGCACTCATAGACCCTGTGGGCGCCCGTCGACTGTGTCGAGGTCAAAGGTAAGCCACACGGGCCCCGTTCGCCGAGTTGAGGCTGCCCTAACCGGAGCAGACTCCACTCGGGACGGGGCCCGCGTGGTTCGTATAGATGGTCAGCTGGTGCACACAGGTGGTCAGCGGGTGCGCAGCGTCAACCCGGGGTGTGCGGCCAGGACGTCGTCGATCGGGACCGCCGACAGCCGCGGGGTGACCCCGGCGGCGCGGGCGACGGTGTCCGCGTTGGCGCACGTGCCGGTGTCGGCGACGTTGGACGCGCTCGAGATGCCCAGGGCGCGGTCGCCGGAGAAGACGACTCCGCCGCTGTCCCCGGGGAGGGCACACAGGTCGACGGTGAAGGCGCCTTCGATGGTGCGGGTGCCGGCGACGTCGATCTGAGCCCCGACCTGGGAGATGGTGCCGCAGGAGAAGCCGGTGCGGAACCCGGTCTTACAGGCCTTCTGCCCCACGACAGGCGCCGCCGTGCCGACGATCGCCTGCGTGCTGCCGTCGCCGGTGCCGACGAGGTTGGTGCGGAACCGGTCCGCGGCGTCCTCGTCGACCGCGATCAGCGCGGTGTCGACGCCCTCGCGCTGCGTACCGGTCATCGTGCCGAACTCCTCGCCGTCGGCCAGGGCCGCGCGGGTGCCGTCGGCGCCGGCGCAGTGGGCGGCGGTGACGACGACGGGCTTGCCGTCGAGCTCCCCGTTGAAACCGGTGGAGCACTCGAGGACGCCGTCCGGGACGCGCACCTGGTATGCGGTACCGCCCACGACCGGACCCGCGGGGGCGGGCACGGACTGGATGGCGCGGCGTCGGTCCTCCGGCACCGGGGTGGCCTGGGCGGGCACGGTCTCGTTCATGCCGTCGATGATCGAGCCGGTTCCGGGGGTCAGTCCGGCGAGGAGGTCGACGACCGTGCGGAGCGGACCCTCGGGGATGAGGCCGGCCTCGTTGAGGAGGCCGAGGCTGCCGAGCGATCCCGATCCGCCGGCCCCGCTGCCCGGCGCCGACTGGGCGTCGAGCCGCTCGCCGGTGGCGGCGCCCGTGCGGGTGGTGGCCGGCTCGAGTCCGTCGACGGTGGGCGTCCCCTCGGACTGCCCGCCGCCCTCGCTGCCGAACGGCGCGGTGTCCCAGCGGGGGTCGGGCGCCTCGATCATGTCGATCTCGGCGAGATCGCGGAGCCGGGCGTCGAGGTTGCCCAGCTCGGCCGCCTCGCCGCCACGAGTGGTGACGACGACGGCGTTGCGGGCGGGGTCGACGCGTATGGCGGTGACGAGCTCCTGCAGGTTCTCGGGCATGCCCTCGACGACCTTGCGCACCTGTCGTTCGCGCGCATCGAGCTCTGCTGTGGTGAGCGCCACGTCCTGCACGGTGAACCCGGCCTCTGTGGCCTCGGACCGGAGACGGTCACCTGCCGGACCGGCGACGACGCCGACCAGGCCGGTGCCCTCGTCGTCCAGCCACACGCCGCCGAACGCGTCGCGGAACTGCTGCTCCCAGTGGGGCCGGGCCTCGGCGAGGCGCTCGCCGATGCCGGCCTGGGCCAGGAACTGCTCAGGGGTGAGACCCAGGTCGCGCCGCAGCGCCTCGACGAGCGAGGTCAGCTGCGGTGCGAGGGCGTCGGCCAGGACGGGGAGCGCCTGTGCCGCGGTTGGCTGTGCGGCAGCGGGAGCGGGTGCGGGGGGCGTGGCGGAGGGTTCCGCGCCGGCGGGCGACGCGGTGACCACCAGCGCCGCGGCTGCGGCGACGGCGGCGAGTGTCGAGGTGATGCGCATGATGGCCTTCCGTGATGCACAGATGGACGACCGCTGGTCGACCGATCGCTGCTCGGGATGATGCCGGTGAGATTACGGATCTGTGATTAGTGAGTCCAGTGTGACACGTGTGATTAGTGAGAATCGCCTGGCGGTTTTCGGAAGGGGAGGGGAGTCGGAGGATCGCGGACCCTGCCGCTAGGCTGCCTCTTCGGCAACGACGCATGCGTCATCACCAAAGACTTATCGACCGGAGGTTCCATGTCCGACGCTGACGCCGCACTACATGACGCGCTGGAGACCGTGGTGCGACGTAATCCCGGACAGCACCTCTTCCGGCAGGCTGTCCACGAGGTGCTGGAGTCGCTCGCGCCCGTGGTCAAGCAGCACCCCGAGTACGTAGAGGGCGGGATCCTCAAGCGGATCATCGAGCCGGAGCGCGTGATCGCCTTCCGTGTCCCGTGGGTCGATGACAACGGGGTCGTCCAGGTCAACCGCGGTTTCCGTGTGCAGTTCAGCTCCGACCTCGGCCCGTACAAGGGCGGCCTGCGTTTCCACAGGTCCGTGGACGAGGACACCCTGAAGTTCCTCGGCTTCGAGCAGGTCTTCAAGAACGCCCTCACCGGCCTCGGCCTGGGCGGCGGCAAGGGTGGCTCCGACTTCGACCCGCACGACAAGAGCGACGCCGAGGTCATGCGCTTCTGTCAGTCGTTCATGGCCGAGCTCGCGCATCACATCGGCGCGGACCTCGACGTTCCCGCGGGCGACATCGGCGTCGGCGGCCGCGAGATCGGTTACCTGTACGGGCAGTACCGCAGGATCACCGGTCGCAACGAGGCGGGCGTTCTCACCGGCAAGGGTGTCGGGTACGGCGGGTCGTGGGCCCGCACCGAGGCGACCGGCTACGGGCTCGTCTACTTCGTGCGCGAGATGCTCCGCGACACCGAGTACAGCCTCGAGGGCTCGCGCGTGGTGGTCTCCGGTTCCGGCAACGTCGCGATCTATGCCGCCAAGAAGGCCGCCCAGCTCGGCGCGACCGTCGTGGCCTGCTCGGACAGCCAGGGCTACATCCTCGACGAGGACGGGCTGGACCTGGACCTGCTCTCCGACATCAAGGACGTGCGTCGCGCACGCCTCACGGCGTACGCCGAGGAGCGCGGCAACTGCACATACGTCGAGGGGCGGACGGTGTGGGAGGTCGAGTGCGACATCGCACTGCCCTGTGCCACCCAGAACGAGCTCGACGGCGACGCGGCCAGGCTGCTGGCGGACAACGGGTGCCGGGTGATCGCGGAGGGTGCCAACATGCCGTGCACCGAGGAGGCCGTGGAGGTCATCCACGAGCGGGGCATCCTGTTCGGGCCCGCCAAGGCCGCCAACGCGGGCGGTGTGGCCACCAGCGGTCTCGAGATGCGGCAGAACGCCGGGCGTCTGCAGTGGGATTTCGAGCGCGTGGACTCCGAGCTCGACCGGATCATGACCACCATCCACGCCACCGCGGCCGCGACCGCCGAGGAGTACGGCGCCCCGGGTGACCTCGTCGCCGGCGCCAACATCGCCGCGTTCCGCAAGGTTGCCGACGCCATGCTCGCCCAGGGCGTGATCTAGACCGGGGAGTGCGCCGGCGCAGGGGGCGATCGCCCGGTGCCGGCGGACGGTGCACCTCGTCGTCGTCGCTTCTTCTCTTCTCTTTTTCTTCTCTCCATGACCCGAGCGTTCCGGACGCCTCCGCCCACCGCGGGGTGCCGGGACGCTCTCGTCGTTGAGTCCGACCGACTCATCTTTTACTGTGAGTAGACTCACTCCGGGAATGGAACCCGCAGACCGCCGGTTGTACGGGGCGACAAACCTCAGCGCACCAGACTCAAGTCGGGTTGACTCCGCCGGTGGCCGGAAGGCAGGCTGGAGTCGGACGGCTCGGCCCTTGAGTCGGGTCCACTAAAGACGAGTTCACACTCGCGAAGCAGAGAAGGAGATCACCATGGGACGTGCAGTCGGTATCGACCTCGGCACCACCAACTCGTGCGTCGCCGTCCTCGAGGGCGGCGAGGCCAACGTCATCGCCAACGCCGAGGGGTCGCGCACGACCCCCTCGGTGGTCGCGTTCGCCAAGAACGGCGAGGTCCTCGTGGGTCAGCCCGCGAAGAACCAGGCCGTCACCAACGTCGACCGCACCATCCGCTCGGTCAAGCGCCACATCGGCACCGAGTGGAAGTCCAGCGACATCGACGGCAAGAACTACACCCCGCAGGAGATCAGCGCCCGCATTCTTCAGAAGCTCAAGCGGGACGCCGAGTCCTACCTCGGTGAGGACGTCACCGACGCCGTCATCACCGTGCCGGCCTACTTCAACGACGCCCAGCGTCAGGCCACCAAGGACGCCGGCCAGATCGCCGGTCTCAACGTCCTGCGCATCGTCAACGAGCCCACCGCGGCCGCCCTGGCCTACGGCCTCGACAAGGGTGACAAGGAGCAGACCATCCTGGTCTTCGACCTCGGTGGCGGTACCTTCGACGTCTCCCTGCTCGACATCGGCGACGGCGTCGTCGAGGTCCGCGCGACCTCCGGCGACAACCACCTCGGTGGCGACGACTGGGACCAGCGGATCGTCGACTGGCTGGTCGACAAGTTCAAGGCGCAGAACGGCATCGACCTGACCAAGGACAAGATGGCGCTCCAGCGTCTGCGTGAGGCCGCCGAGAAGGCCAAGATCGAACTGTCCTCGAGCCAGTCCACCTCGATCAACCTGCCGTACATCACTGTGGACGCGGACAAGAACCCGCTGTTCCTCGACGAGACTCTCTCGCGCGCCGAGTTCCAGCGCATCACGCAGGACCTGCTCGACCGCTGCCGCCAGCCGTTCCAGGCCGTCATCAAGGACGCCGGCATCTCGGTCTCGCAGATAGACCACGTCGTGCTCGTCGGCGGCTCGACCCGTATGCCGGCCGTGTCCGACCTGGTCAAGGAGCTCACCGGCGGCAAGGAGCCCAACAAGGGTGTCAACCCGGACGAGGTCGTCGCCGTGGGCGCCGCCCTCCAGGCCGGCGTGCTCCGCGGTGAGGTCAAGGACGTGCTCCTGCTCGACGTGACCCCGCTGTCGCTGGGCATCGAGACCAAGGGTGGCGTCATGACCAAGCTCATCGAGCGCAACACCACCATCCCGACCAAGCGGTCCGAGACCTTCACCACGGCCGACGACAACCAGCCGTCCGTGCAGATCCAGGTCTTCCAGGGTGAGCGCGAGATGGCCGCGCAGAACAAGCTGCTCGGCTCCTTCGAGCTCGCCGGCATCGCCCCGGCGCCGCGCGGCGTGCCGCAGATCGAGGTCACCTTCGACATCGACGCCAACGGCATCGTCCACGTCACCGCGAAGGACAAGGGCACCGGCAAGGAGAACACGATCATCATCCAGGAGGGCTCCGGCCTCTCCAAGGAGGAGATCGACCAGATGATCAAGGACGCCGAGGAGCACGCCGCCGAGGACGCCAAGCGTCGCGAGGAGGCGGACGCCCGCAACCAGGCGGAGTCCACGATCTACCAGACGGAGAAGTTCGTCTCGGAGAACGAGGACAAGATCCCGGCTGACAAGAAGGAGTCCCTCCAGGCCGCGATCGCCGACGCCAAGACCGCGCTCGAGGGCTCGGACGTCGACGCGATCAAGTCCGCGGTGGAGAAGGTCAACACCGAGGCCCAGGCCGTCGGACAGGCGATCTACGAGGCCTCCGCGGCCGAGGGTGCAGAGGCCGGCGACGCCACGACCGGTGACGCGGCCGACGACGACGTCGTCGACGCCGAGGTGGTCGACGAGGACGGGCCCGCCGGGCCGAATGCGGGTGAGTCCAAGTGACCCGCCCCGACAAGAGCGACGCCGCCGAGACCGCCGCGTGGGCCGGCGCTGACGACGAGGCGCAGCGCGCCGCGGAGACCGTGGAGGCCGAGGTCGTCGACGAGGGCGCCGCTCCCGCCGACGGCCCGGCCGCGGCAGACGGCGCCGCCCCTGCCGACGGCACCGCCGCCGACGCCACCGCCGCCGACGCGGACGGCGCCCAGGCCGATGACGGCGGGGACGACGATCCGACGTCGGCGCTGCAGGCGCAGCTCGACGAGCGGACCGCGGACCTGCAGCGGGTGTCGGCGGAGTTCGCCAACTACCGCCGCCGCGTCGAGCGCGACCGCCAGTCGATCATCGACACCGCCAAGGGATCGGTGCTCACCGAACTGCTGGGGATCGTCGACGACCTCGACCGGGCCCGTGAGCACGGTGACCTGGAGGAGGGGCCGCTCAAGGTCTTCGCCGACAAGGTCCACGCGCTGCTGGCCTCCCAGGGTGTCGAGGCCTTCGGCGAGGAGGGCGACGCGTTTGACCCCGCCATCCACGAGGCCGTGCAGGACGAGTCCGACGGTTCCGAGCCGGTCCTCGGCACGATCCTGCGCAAGGGCTACCGCCACGGTGAGCGGACCCTGCGGACGGCGATGGTGATCGTCCGCTGAGCCACCCGGCTCACACCCGGCGTGCGGGCGCGGACCGACCCCAGGTCTCCAGACCGTGCCCGCACGCCGACCCGGCCCCGGCCGCGCCGGGGAACCTGAGAGAATACGAGATCTGAGGAAAGGAGGCGTCTGGTGAGTCAGCGCGAATGGGTCGAGAAGGATTACTACGCCGAACTGGGCGTCTCCAAGACCGCCAGCCAGGACGACATCCGCAAGGCATACCGCAAGCTCGCCCGCGAGAATCACCCGGACTCCAACCCCGGCAACGCGGCCGCAGAGGACAAGTTCAAGCGGATCAGCGAGGCCAACGACGTCATCGGCGACCCCGCGAAGCGCAAGGAGTACGACGCGTTCCGTGCGCAGGTCTCCTCCGGCGGGTTCAGTGGTTTCACGCCCGGCGGCGGCAGCTACACCACCACGAGCGACTTCGACGTCAGTGACCTGTTCGGTGAGGGAGGGCCCGGTGGCGCCGGCGGATTCTCCGACCTCTTCGGCGGCCTGTTCAACCAGGCCCGAGCGGGCGGCGGCGCAGGCGGTCGGAGCCGAGCGCAGCGCCCGCGCAGCGGCCAGGACGTCGAGACCGCTCTGACCCTGTCGTTCCGCGAGGCCGCTCTCGGCGAGACGGTCCAGATCAAGCTGTCCTCGCCGTCACCGTGTCTGACCTGCCACGGTAGCGGCGCGCGACCCGGCACGAGCCCCAGGGTGTGCAGCACCTGCCACGGCGCGGGCGTCACCCAGCGCAACCAGGGGGCGTTCGGGTTCGCCGAGCCCTGCACCGACTGCGGCGGCACCGGATCCAAGATCGACGACCCGTGCCCCGAGTGCTCGGGCAGCGGCGTCACCAACCGCACCCGCACCATCAACGTCAAGGTCCCGGCCGGCGTCCAGGACGGTCAACGCATCCGGCTCTCCGGCCAGGGCGAGGCCGGTTTCCGCGGCGCCCCGTCCGGCGACCTCTACGTCACCGTCACCGTCCAGAAGGACGCGGTGTTCGACCGCGACGGCTCCGACCTGCTGGTGGACCTGCCCGTCTCCTACCCAGAACTGGTCCGCGGCGCTCAGGTGTCCGTGCCCACGCTCACCGGGCGGGTGACCGTGAAGATCCCCGCCGGGTCGCGCGCCGATCAGATCCTGCGCGTGCGCGGCCGGGGCATCGCGAGCAAGTCCGGAACCGGTGACCTCAAGGTCACCCTCCGGGTGGTCACGCCCCCCGCCGGGATGGCCGAAGCCGAACTGGCCGCCTACGACGACGCGTTGCGTGCGGCGGGCTTCGATCCCCGGTCGGGCTGGGCCGGGGCGACATGAGCCCCCGCCGGGACGTCGGGGAGCTGGGCCCCGACGACAGCGTCCTGGTGATCTCGGTGGCCGCCGAACTGTCCGGCCTGCACGCCCAGACCCTGCGCACCTACGACCGCCTGGGCATCGTCACACCCGAACGCACCAGCGGCGGCGGGCGACGACGCTACTCCCTGCGGGACGTGGCCATGCTCCGCGAGGTGCAGCGGCTGAGCCAGGAGGAGGGCGTCAACCTCGCCGGCATCAAACGCATCATGGAATTGACCAACCAGATCGACGCCCTGCGCAGCCGCGTGTCCGAGCTGGCCGAGGAGAACGCCGAACTCAGCCGACGCGCGGGCACCGGCGGCCGGGCCGGCGGCGAGCTGGTCCACGTGCCGCGCTCGACCTCGGTCGTCGTGTGGCGCCCGCGGCACCAGCGCGGGGACCGTGAGGAGTAACCCGGAGCAGCCAGTGAGGCAAGCCTAACCACATGCTAGTGTCTCCGGACTATCGACTCTGATCTCCGAGAGGCCACCCGTGAACCTGCGCGCCCGAACTTCTCGCACCCGATCCCTCGCGGCGGCTCTCGTGTCCGCCATGGCGGTCTCGATGTCCGCATGCGGACTGAACAGTGGCGATGACGCGGTCGTCGTCTACAACGCACAGCACGAGTCGCTCACCCGCGAGCTGGCGGACGCGTTCACCCGCGAGACGGGCATCGAGGTCGAGCTGCGCAACGGCAGCGACTTCGACCTCGGTAACCAGCTCGTCGCGGAGGGCGACGCCTCCCGCGCGGACGTGTATCTGACGGAGAACTCGCCGGCGATCTCGATGGTGTCCCGCGAGGGCCTGCTCGCACCGGTGGCTGACGAGACCGTCGGACAGGTTCCGCCGGAGTACCGGCCGTCCACCGGGGACTGGGTCGGAATCGCCGCCCGGTCGACCGTGTTCGTCTACAACACCTCGGCGGTCAACGAGGACGAGTTGCCGACCTCGTTCGCGGACCTGTCGAACCCCCGCTGGACGGGCCGTTGGGGGGCCGCACCGGCGGGAGCGGACTTCCAGGCGATCGTGTCGGCAGCCCTCGAGATGTCGGGCGAGCAGGAGACTCGTCGGTGGCTCGAGTCCCTCCGGCGTCCGGACGGAGGCTTCTCGACGTACAAGGGGAACAAGCCCGTCCTCGCTGCGGTGAACAACGGCGAGATCGACGGCGGGGTGATCTATCACTACTACGTCTTCGGTGATCGAGCCGGGACCGGCGAGTCCTCGCAGAACGTGGGGCAGCACTACTTCCGGAACGGCGGCCCGGAATCGTTCGTCTCCCTGTCCGGTGGCGGCGTGCTCGCGAACGCCCCCCGCGCCGAGGACGCACAGCGCTTCCTCGCCTTCATCACGTCTGCGGCGGGGCAGGGGATCATCCGGGATTCCTCGTTCGAGTACCCGGTGGCCTCTGGTGTCGGGGCGAACGAGGACCTGGTTCCCCTCGCCGAACTCGGCGCACCCGTCGTGGACCCGGCTGGACTGAACGGGCCGGCGGTGACCGACCTGTTGACCTCGGTCGGACTGGTCTGAATCCGTGGACGTGATCGCGCCGCCCCGTGTCGTCACGGGCATCCCGCATGACGCGTCCGAGTCCGCGGCGGCCCGGACGAGGCCACCCGGGCCGGTCCCGCCCCGGCATCGCCGCCCACCGCTGCCGTTGATGCTCGTCGTGGGGGCGGTGACGCTGCTCCTGCTCCTCCCGGTGGGATATGTCGCGTGGCTCGCGGCCGACATCGCTCCGTCGCGCCTGGCTGAGCTGGTGTTTCGCGAACGCGTGGCCCGCCTCTTCTGGTCGACCGTCGCGCTCGTCGTGGTGACCGTCCCCCTCGCGGTGGTGATCGGGGTCGCCGCGGCCTGGGTCGTCGAACGTACGGACCTCCCGGGCCGTCGTGTGTGGGGTGTGCTCCTGGCCGCTCCGCTCGCGGTGCCCGCGTTCGTCACCAGCTACGCGTGGCTCGGGGTGGACCCCTCGATCGGCGGCCTCGGAGGAGGCGTGCTCATAGCGGTCTCGGCCTATTTCCCGCTAGTCTACCTGCCAGCCGCTGCCACCCTGAGATGGATCGACCCGGCCGAGGAGGAAGTGGCGCGCTCACTGGGCCTGTCCGGCGCGGCGGTGGCCCTGCGGGTGGTGGTTCCCCAGCTCAGGCTGGCGGTGCTCGGGGGCGCGCTGCTGGTCGCGCTGCATCTGTTGGCCGAGTACGGCGCGTTCTCGATGATCCGGTTCGACACGTTCACCACCGCCATAGTCGAGCAGTACCAATCGACGTACGCCTCGGCGGCAGGGGGCGCCCTGGCCGGTGTCCTGGTGATCCTGTGTCTGATCCTCCTGTCGGCGGAGGCGGGCGCCCGTGGCCGCGCCCGCTACGCCCGGGTCGGCGCGGGGGCGGCGAGGCGCCGGAACCGGGTCCGACTCGGGTGGTGGACGCCCGTGGTGCTCGTGGCCTGCGCGGGGGTGGTCGGTGCCTCTCTGGGCGTGCCGCTCGTCGTGGTGATGCGGTGGCTGCTCGTGGGCGGGGCCGAGATCTGGGTCGACCAGGGGATCGGCGAGGCGCTCGTGCAGTCGGTCGGGTACGGGGTGTACGGCGCCGCCGGGTGCGTCCTCCTCGCTCTGCCCGTGGCGTGGATGACGGTACGGCACCCCGGTGCGTTCTCCCGTGTGGCCGATGCCGCGAACTACGTCGCCAGCTCGATACCCGGCATCGTCGTCGCGCTCGCGCTGACGACGGTCGTCATCCGTGTGCTGCCGCAGGTGTATCAGACGGTGGCCCTGGTGGTGACGGCCTACGTCGTCCTGTTCATCCCGCGCGCGCTCGTGACACTGCGGGCGGGGCTCGCCCAGGCGCCGGAGCGACTCGAGGAGGCCGCCCGGGCTCTCGGTCGGCCGCCGCTGAACGCAGTGGTCACGATCACCCTGCGGCGCGCCGCCCCCTCGATGCTCGTCGCGTTCGCGCTGGTCTTCCTGGCCGTCGTCAACGAGTTGACCGCGACCCTGTTGCTCTCGCCGGCGGGGACCGGCACCCTGGCGACCCGCTTCTGGAGCTTGAGCCTTGATCTGGACTACGCGGCGGCCGCGCCGTTCGCGGCGATCATGATCGTGATGTCGGCGCCCGTGACATACCTCCTCCTGAGGCAGGCGACGGCAGGTGGGCGATGACCACGCAGGGTAGCCCGGGGGATCTCGCGGTGCGCGGTGTGGCGAAGTCGTTCGGCGGACGTTCGGTTCTCCGCGATCTGGACCTCGACATCCCGGCAGGTGGATCGGTGGCGGTGGTGGGGCCGTCCGGATGCGGGAAGACGACCCTGTTGCGGGTGATCGCCGGATTCGAACACCCGGACAGCGGGTCCGTCCGGTTGGGGGGACGTGAACTCGTCGGGCGGCGGTCGGTCCCCGCCCACCGGCGCCGCATCGGCTATGTGCCCCAGGACGGTGCGCTCTTCCCGCACCTCACCGTGGGCGCGAACATTGGGTTCGGGCTGAAGCGGCGTGAACGGACCGCGGAGCGGGTGTCCGGACTGATGAGACGGGTGTCCCTCGACCCCGGTATGGCGTCGTTGCGACCCGACCAGTTGTCGGGAGGTCAGCAGCAGCGCGTGGCGGTGGCCCGGGCTCTGGCGCAGTCCCCGGACGTCGTGCTGCTCGACGAGTCCTTCTCCGCGCTCGACGCCGGCCTGCGGTCCGCGATCCGGACCGGGGTGGCGGAGGTCCTCCGGGCGGGCGGGGTGACCACTCTGCTGGTGACGCACGACCATGAAGAGGCACTGTCCTTCGCCGACCGTGTCGCCGTGATGCGGGAGGGTACATTCGTCCAGGTCGACCGACCCCGTGAGGTCTACCTGCGCCCCGCCGACGACGCGACGGCCGAGTTCTTCGGGGAGGTCGTCCATCTGTCGGGTCACAGCCGGGAGGGCATCGTCTCCACGGAGCTGGGCGGGGTCCGTGTCCAGGACCGCACGGTGAACGGGCTCGTCTCGCTGACGGTCCGGACCGAGCAGGTCGCCCTGGGGCCGGTGGGGTCCGGTGGGGTCGAGGGGGTGGTCCGTGACGCACGATTCCTCGGGTCGGCGGTGCGGTGTGAGGTCGAGGTGCGCGGTGAGCGCCGGATCGTCGCTCGGTGCCGGCCTCAGGACGCTCCCGAGATCGGCGACGAGGTGAGTCTCGCCGTGGTCGGGGTGGGCCGGGTGTCCGGGGCCCCATCGTGACGGCCACACCGACGGAGCGGCGCCCGTCGCCGATCGGGGTGGTCTCCACGTTCACGCGGCGAGCGGGCGCGGTCGCCGTGGTGGCGGACGGGAACGAGATCACCTACTCGGCGCTGTCGCAGATGTGCGCAGCGCGTGCGGCCGACTACCCGCAAGTCTCCAGCGGGCGCAGGCTGATCGGCCTGGTGGCGGCGAACACGCTCGCCTTCCTCGTGGATTACCTCGCCGCCCACGAGGCCGGCCACGTGGTGATGCTCCTGCCCCCGGAGGGGCCCGCCGCCGACGCGATCCTCGCCGCGTGGCCGCCGGATCTCGTGGCGGGGGATGGCGCCCCGGTGCCGCGCGGCGTGCACACCGCGTCGCCGCGGTACGACCTCCACGACGACCTCGCACTGCTGATGAGCACCTCGGGGTCGACCGGCACTCCCAAGCTGGTACGCCAGTCCCGCGCGGCGGTGCTGGCCAATGCGGCATCGATCGTCGAGTACCTGCGTATCCGGCCGACGGACCGGGCCATCACGACCCTGCCACCGCACTACTGCTACGGCTTGTCCGTGCTGCACAGTCACCTGCTCGCCGGCGCCGGGGTGATCCTCAACACCGACTCGGTCTCGAGGCCGGCGTTCTGGGAGCGCGCGGCAGCCCACGGGGCGACGACGTTCGCGGCGGTCCCCCACACCGTGGAGCTCCTGGAGCGCGTGGGCCTGGAGCGACTGGACGGTCTCACCCGCCTGCGCTATCTCACCCAGGCCGGCGGTCGGCTGGCCCCAGACGCGGTGCGTCGGGTGGCCTCGTATCTGGAGGCCCGGGGCGCCGAGCTCGTGGTGATGTACGGCCAGACCGAGGCCACGGCACGGATGGGATACCTGCCCGCCCACCTCGCGCGCACGCGCCCGGGGGCGGTCGGCATCGCGATCCCCGGCGGTGAGTTCCGCGTGGACCGTCCGCGCGGAGCCGGGTTCGACGAGCCCGGCGAGCTCGTCTACCGCGGACCCAATGTGATGATGGGGTACGCCACGACGCCCGCCGATCTCGGCCGGGGCCCCGAGCTCGAGGAGCTCCGGACGGGGGACCTCGCCCGGATCACCGAGGACGGCCTCGTGGAGATCGTCGGGCGGATGGGTCGCGAGACCAAGGTCTTCGGTCACCGCATCGACCTGGGACGGGTCGAATCGAACCTCGCCGGCCGGGGGTTCGACGTCTCCTGCGTCGGTGAGCCGGACCGGTTGGTGGTGGTCACCCGCGAGCGGTCGGACTCCTCGGCGGTTGCGGCTGCGGCCGCGGACGCGTCGGGGCTTCCCCCGTCGGCGGTGGACGTCCTCGTGTTGGCCGACTACCCCCGCACGGCCGCCGGCAAGGTCGACCAGGTGGCCCTGCGCGCGCTCGTCGCGCAGCGGTCCCGAGAGCCCGGCGGGTCCGAGACCGCCCCTCCGAGTGCGCTGGTGGCGGACGCTCTCGGGTTGGACGCGTGCCCTCCCGACGCGACGTTCGTGGACCTCGGGGGCGATTCTCTGACCTATGTGGTGCTCTCGGCGCGACTCGAGCAGCGCGTCCCCGGGCTACCGCGGGACTGGCATCTGCGTCCGCTCGCGGAACTCGACGGCATCACCGTCGCACGGATGCCGGCTCCGAGGTCGCGCCGGCGACCGTGGCGGTCGTGGGCGCGCATGG
The DNA here is from genome assembly GCF_001570845.1 of Dietzia papillomatosis NBRC 105045. NCBI lineage: Bacteria > Bacillati > Actinomycetota > Actinomycetes > Mycobacteriales > Dietziaceae > Dietzia > Dietzia papillomatosis. The sequence goes on from NZ_BCSL01000012.1 coordinate 55,970, forward strand.
ACACCTCGATCGTCCTCCGCGCGGTGTTCATCCTGACGATCGTCGGCGGGCACACGCGGGCGATGGAGGTCTACGGTGGCGCGCACGTCCTCATCGCGCTGGTCGGATACTCGCTGGCACGTTTCCGTCTGAACCCGGGGAGCGCGGGGGAGCGTGCCCGCGGCGTCCTCAGGACCGCGTCGAGGATCGCGCTGCCCGCCGTCGTGTGGCTGCTGATCGTCACCCCGTTCACCAGCCGCTACCACTGGTACTCGCCGCTGCTGGCGACGCACGTCCTGGGGCCACGGTCCTGGTCCGACGACCGGTGGTGGAATCCCTGGCAGATGTGGTTCGTCGAGGCCTCCGTCTACCTGCTGGTGCTCGTGGCCGCGGTCATGGCCGTGCCCGCGGTGAGTCGTCTCGACTCCCGCCTCCCCTTCGCCGTACCGGCTGCTCTGATCGCCCTCGGTCTGCTCGTGCGCTACGGCGTGGTCGACCTCGGTGGCGGTCCGCTCGTGTGGTACTCCGCGCCGGCGGTGCTCTGGTTGTTCGGGCTCGGGTGGGCCGTGGCGCGCGCCGAACACGCCGGTGTGGCCCGGGGGTCGCGCGGCGCGGCGGTGTGGGCGCGCCTGGCCTGCACGGCGGTGGCGGTGGTCTGCGTGCCGGGGTGGTTCGGGCATCCCGCCAGGGAACTGGTGATCATCGCGGGGATCCTCGCCCTGATCTGGATCCCCTCCGTCCGGTTGCCGCGGCCGGTGGCACGCATGGTAACGCCCCTCGCGGCGGCGTCGTTGTTCATCTATCTCACCCACTTCTTGGTGTACCCGCCGATCCGGGACGCAGGGCATCCGTGGTTGTCCTGGGCGGCGTCGCTCGCCGCGGGGCTGGCGGCGTGGTGGATGTGGGAGCGCGGGGCGACGGCCTGTCGCCGTCTCGGGCGAGGGGCACCGCGGGCCGCGGGTAGCGTCGGAGGTCACCGGTACCGTCGTGCTCGTGCCGCCAGCCCTTAGCCAGAGGAGGACCGCCGTGCGCATCGCCGCCGCCCAGATCCTGACCGGACGCGACCCGCAGGACAACCTCCGACTGGTCCGCGAGTCGGTGGCCGAGGCCGCGGCGCAGTCGGCTCGCATCGTGGTGTTCCCCGAAGCCACCATGCGCGCGTTCGGGGCCGGTCGACTCGACGAGATCGCCGAACCCCTCGAGGGCCCGTGGGCGAGTGCCGTGGCCGATTCCGCCCGTGAGCACGGTGTCCTCGTCGTCGTCGGTATGTTCACGCCCGGTCGGGGCGGCCGCGTCCGCAACACCCTCCTGGTCACGGGACCCACCGGCGGCGGCGAGGAGATCCACACGGGCTACGACAAGATCCACCTGTTCGACGCGTTCGGGTTCGCCGAGTCCGACACCGTCGAGCCCGGTGACGCGACGCGCGTGGTGACGGTCGACGGCGTGGGGGTCGGCCTGAGCGTCTGTTACGACATCCGGTTCCCCGGCCAGTACACCGCGCTCGCGTCCGCCGGCGCGCGCCTCACCCTGTGCAGCGCGTCATGGGGCGCCGGGCCGGGCAAGGTCGACCAGTGGCGGCTGCTCGCCCGGGCGCGCGCGCTCGACTCGACGACCTTCCTGCTCGCCGTGGGACAGGCCGACCCGGCCGTCGAGGGCGTCGAGGTCAAGCGCGGCGCACCCACCGGAGTCGGTCACTCGCTGCTCGTCGGGCCGGACGGGACCGTGCGCTCCGAGGCCGGTCCCGACGCGGGGCTGATGGTCGTGGAGGTCGACGACGACGAGGTCACCGATATCCGGAAGGTCATCCCCGTGCTCGCGAACGGGCGTGTCACGGAGGAGTCGCACGGGAAGATCCCGCGGTGAGCGGACCGGGCGGCCCACGCCGGGGCGACGATCCCGCAGATCCGGACCGCGCCGGCGACGCGCCCACCGAGCCGACCCCGGCGGCCGATCCCGCCGACCCGGGGGCTGCGGGGCCTGCTGACCCGCCCACCGAGCGCTTGTCGCCGGTCGATCCGCCGACCGAGCGCTTCCCACCTGCGGACCCCGCGACCGAGCGCTTCCCACCCGCGGACCCCGCAACCGAGCATCTGCCGCCGGTCCCGGGCGGCGCGTCGAGCACGGCGTGGTCCCGGTACCCCGCTGTGGGTGCGGCGGGTGCGGCGGGTGCAGGCGGCGCGGCGGGGTACCCGACCGGAGGTGTCCACCCGACGGGCCCGGCCGGCCCGACGCCCCCCGCGTATCCGACCGGGGACGTCCCGCCGCCCGGCGACATCCCGCCCGGCGACGGTGGCTTCCGCAGCGACGGGGATGGCGGCGGCGGGTCGACGCCGTGGATGATCGCCGCCGTGCTGTTGGCGCTCGCCCTGGTGGCGGCGCTGGTGATCTGGCTGGTCACCGCTGCCGGGGGCGGCGAGGAGCCGGTCGCCACGGCGCCCACCACATCGACGATGACGACCACGCCGACGACGTCGCGGACCACCACGTCGACCACGCCCACGACGACCGGCCCGCCCAGCGCCGCCGAGCGTTGCAGGTCGGAGTTCATCGCCGGCGAGCTCGGCCGCGGCACGACCGTCCGCGAGTGCGACGAGCGCTTCCTGCTGGTCACCCGCGAGAGCGGCGAGCTGGAGTTGTTCTCGTGGCGGGACGACTCATGGCAGTTCCTCGCGGAGCCGGCATCCGACGTGTGCCGTGAGCAGCTGCAGCAGCTCGGCGTGCCGGACCGCTTCCGGCGCGTGTTCGAGTCCTGCGACGCGACGACCAGCGCGACCTCGTCGCCGAGGTCCACGAGTCGGACGAGCCAGACCACCACCACCGGCACCACGACCACGGTCACCTCGCCGACCACCGCGACCTCGACTTCCACCTCGACCTCGACGACCGTCGAACCCGCCGGCGGCGAGGCGGAGGGCGACGACACGTCCGGCGACGAGACGAACGACGCAGGCACGGCGGCCGGCTGACCCGGGCGACGGGCCTCTTCGGTCGCCCGCGGCCGCTCAGGGCCGGTCGAAGCTGATGTTCTCCCGCGGGGTGCCCGCCGCGACCAGGCCGCGGACGGTCGCGCGCAACATCTCCGGAGACCCCGACACGATCACCTGCCGGTCGGCCCACGACCCCCACTGCGTGACCGCCTCGACCAGCGTCCCGGTCTGCCGACGGTGCAGCGTGCGGGGCAACTCCTGGCGCGGCCCGGCCCACCAGGGATCCTCGTCCTCCTCGGCGACGGGCTGGATGGTCAGCCACGGGGCGGTCGCGGCGAGATCGACGAGCGTGGGCAGGTCGTAGAGGTCGCCGGGGAAGCGGGCCCCGTAGAACAGGTGCACGCGCGGGTTGTGGCCGTGGCGCATCATGTCGAGCAGCAGGCAGCGCAGCGGGGCGATGCCGGTGCCGCCGCCGATCATGAGCACGTCGCGGAACGGCTCGGAGCGGTCCACCTCGAGCAGGCCGAGCGGCCGGGCGAGCACCCAGCGGTCGCCCACGCCGACGCCGCGGACGAGCGAGCCGCTGAGGGCGCCGCCGGGCACGTCGCGGATGTGGAACTCGATCTGCCCGGCCGGGTTCGAGGGGATCGACGGGCTGAGCCGCCGCCACACGCCGGGGGAGTAGGGCGTGAGCACGCTGAGGTACTGGCCGGGGTGGTAGTCGACCATCACGTCGCTGATGAGCCGCACCACCACGACGTCGCGGGTGGGGCGCAGCACCTCCACGACGGTGGCGCCGACGCGCGCGGGCCCCTCGCCGGCGGCCGCGCCCTGTTGGAGGGCGGTCGACAGCACCCGGTACGCGGTCGCCAGGGTGGTCTCGAGCCGGTCGTCCCAGCTACGCCCGGCCAGGTGACGCAGTGTGTGGGTCAGCGCTTCGCCGAAGCGCTGGTGGTGGCGGGGCGCGAGGTCGAGTTTGCGGTGGTCGGCGCCGAGGTCCCGGGCGAACTCGACGACCTCCTCGACCTTCGACCGGTCACCGTGGGCGTACTCGGTGGTCTCGAACGCCCAGGTCATGGCGCGGACGAACTCGCGGAGCACAGGCGTGGCGTCGCGGGGGAACAGCTCGCGGAAGTCGGGGTCGGCGGCGCGGAGCGCGCGGGCGAACAGGCCGGGGAAGCGGTCGTCGGCGAGCAGGTCGCGCAGCGCGAGCAGCGGCGGCGCCTGCGCGCCCACCTCGGCGGGCTCGTCGAGCGGCTCGGCCAACGGGTCGTGTCGTCGACCGAGGAACGGGTCGAGGTCGATGTCCGCGACGAGGCGCTCCACGTCGTGGTCGTGGAACGGCTCGTCGGCAGGCTCCGGTCCGGGGTCGTCGCTCACGTTCCGGGCACCTCCCGTCTCGTCGTCGTCACCATCCCCACCCTATCCGCGCGGCGCCGTTCACCTGCCCAGGGTGATGTCGACGCCCGCGCGCAGCTCGTCCTCGGTGTAGGTCAGCTGGCCGCGGCCGGGCAGTTCCACCACGTAGTAGGAACCGCCCGCGGGGACGTCGGGGAACGCGAACGTGAACGTGCACGAGGCCAGGTCGCCGCCGGAGTAGGCGAGCCGGGCGGTTGTGATGAAGGACGTCGACCTCTCGAGGAGCGTGATGGTGGTGCCCTCGCCGATGTCGGACAGGGAGACGGGCAGGTCGCAAGCGGTGTCGTCACCGGAGACGGGGTCCGCGGGCGTAGAGACCACGGTGAACGTGCCGTCGACCGCGAACGCCGCCGAGCCCTGCGCCCGTTCGGGCGGCGGGAGCAGTTGGGGGATCGGCCCGCGCGCGGCGTCGGTGCCGCGGCCGACGTCGGAGCCGGTGTCCGACCACGGCCCGGGGAGCAGCCCGGACACGGCGACGCCCAGGACGACGACGAGCGCCGCCACCCCGAACACGGCGGCCGTCGCGAGGCCGCCGCGGACGCGGGACGTCGGCGGGGTCGGGACGGGCGGTGGGCCGGCGCCGGGACCGCCGTCGGGGGCCGGGGACGGGGGCTGCGGTGGCGGGGAGTCGGCGTCCGGGCCGGGCACGGGTGAGGGCAGGGGCCGGGGTGGGTCGCCGTAGCGGTAGGTGCCGTCGGCGAGCGGCGGGTAGTGCATCGGCATGCGCGGTGCCCCCTTCCCGCCCGGTGGTCGATCGGCCGGCCGGCGCCCGATCGGATGCCCGGCGTCAGTGGGCGATTCTAGTGGCCGTACGGGTGCCGGGTCGGTCACAGTGGCGACGCGGCCGGGTGGGTCGCTTGGTCCCGGGCCCGTCGGTCGGGGATGCTGGGACGATGGCTGCCGATCCGTCGACTCCCGCTCACCCCCGCCGCGACCCGGTCGGACCCGGGCACGACCCGGTCGACGACGCCGATCTCGATCCGCGCTCGCCGGTGCCGACCCGGCCGGGCCCGCTGGGCATGGTGGGCAACGCCGTCCGCGGCGCGCTCATCGGCATGGCCGAACTGGTCCCCGGCGTCTCGGGCGGCACGGTGGCCCTGGTGACCGGTGTCTACCCGCGGTTGCTGGATTCCGGCGCGCACCTGGTGGACGGCCTGCGCTCGGCCGCGCTGGGCCCGGACCGTCGGGCCCGCACCCGCGCCGCGTTCCGGCACGTCGACTGGTGGCTGCTGCTGCCGATGGCGATCGGCATGCTCGCGGTGGTGTTCACCGTGGCCGGGGTGATGAAGGGGTTCGTCGAGGGCAGTCCCGAGATCGCCCGCGGCCTGTTCCTGGGCATGGTCGCCGCGAGCATCGCGGTCCCGCTGGGGATGGCGCGGGCCACCCCGGGTGGGCGCAACTGGGTGCTGGGCCTGATCTTCGTGCTCGGCGCCGCGTTCGCGTTCGTCCTGTCCGGGTTGCCGAGCGGGTCGATCAGCGACCCCTCCTACCTGCTGGTGTTCGTGGCGGCGGCCGTGGCGATCTGCGCCCTGGTCCTGCCCGGGGTGTCCGGGTCGTACCTGCTGCTGGCGATGGGCCTGTACGCCCCCACGCTCGGGGCGGTCGACGAGCGAGACTTCGCCTACCTGGGTGTCTTCGCGCTCGGCGCGCTGGTCGGCATCTCGCTGTTCGTCAAGGTCCTCGACCGGCTCCTCGAGGACTTCCGCAAGCCCACTCTCGTCGCCATGGCCGGGCTCATGCTGGGTTCGCTGCGTGCGCTGTGGCCGTGGCAGACGGAGGAGGCCGACGTGCTCGCGCCCGGGTCGGACTGGCCCGCCGTCCTGGCCGCGGTGGTGGCCGGCGTGGCGGTGGTGCTGATCGTGCTGGCCGTGGAGAAGGCCTTCGCCGGGAAGACCACCGGCACCGCCGCCACCGGCACCGCCGCCACCGATCAGGCCGCCGACAGCACCTCCGACTCCAACCGCCGGTAGCCGACCTCCATCCCGTCGACCATCCCGGTGCCGAGGATCATCTCGCGCAGCTCGGCGCTCGCGTAGGTGATGACGAGCGTGAGCAGCGTCCCGCCCTCCACGGCGGTGAGGGTCTGCTCGTTGCGGGTGGGCGGCGCGTCGGCGCCCTCCATCGTCTCGGTGAACACCTCGCGGTGTGGCGGGTGGGTCTCCAGCAGCTCACCCGTCAGGGCGAACGGCTCGCCCTCGACGCCCTCCTCGGGCGCCCACTCGAAGCGCGTGGTCTCGCCGGGTTCCGACGCGACCCGGCACCCGACGAGCGCCCAGCCGTCCGGCCCGTGGAACCACCGGTCCAGGACCGCGGGGTCGTGGTGGGCGTCCCAGACCTGCTGCGGGGTCCCGCGCAGGACGCGGGTGAACCGGACCGTCCGGTCGTCGAGGTGCTGCGTCCGCGTGCCGGCGTGGGCCGCGAAGCTGGCGTCGTCGCCGACGACGGCGTCGATCTGACCCATCGCCTCGCGGGTGCCCTCCTCCATGCCCATCGCGACCAGCTGCTCGAGTTCGGAGAGGCTGGCGAAGTGGGAGGTGGTGGTGAGGCGGGAGCCGGTGTCCGTCGCCTCGAAGCTGAACACCATGCGCGTGGTGGGCAGGTCCGTGTCGGGCGCGCCGTCGTCGCGGGTGAACCCGTCGAGCACCTCGAACGATCGGCCCTCGTCGACCGCGAGGAACTCCCAGTAGCCGCGGGCGCGGCTGCCGTCGGGCCCGGTCATGTAGTAGTCCGTCCGGCCGCCGGGGAACACGGCGTGCCGGGTGAAGGTGGCGGGCCACGTCGGCGGGCCCCAGAAGCGTTCGATCTGCCGCGGGTCGACATAGGCGTCCCACAGGCGACGCACCGGCACCGGGAACTCGGCGACGATGGTCAGGGTCAGTTGGTCGAGATCTTTGTCCACCGATGTCACCGGCATGACGGGCCTTCTTCCTCGCGGATGGTGCTGACGTGGGTCACTCGTGGTGCTGCTCCTCGGCGAGGAGGGCGTCGAGTCGGTCGATGCGTCCCCGCCAGATGTCCTCGAACCCGTCGAGCAGGCTCTGCGCTCGTCGGATCGCGTCGACATCGCCCCGGATCCGGCGCTCTCGGCCGATCCGGTGGTCACTGATCAGTCCCGCCTCCTCCAGGACGTTGACGTGCTTGCGGACGGCCGCGAACGACATGTCGTAGTGGTCCGCCAGTTCGGAGACGGTGGACTCGCCGGCGAGCGTCCGCCGGAGGATGTCCCGCCGCGTGCCGTCGGCCAGCGCGCGGAACAGTCGGTCCACCTCGTCGTCGAGGGCCACCTCATCCGTTCGACATGAAACCATGTGGTATCACGTTAGGTCTGCCCGCGCCCGGGGTCAACACCCCGTAGCGGGCCGCCCTCCGGGCGCCGGAATTCCACAGCCCGCTTTCGTCTCCACAGGGACGGGCGGGTGCCGCCCGGTGAGCGGCCGTCTCGTCGTCGTCGTCCTCTAGCCTGACGGCGTGCAGGCATCGCTCCCGAGGGTTCCCGAGACCGACGTCGCCTCCTTCGTGGGCGCGGCGGCGCTCGGCCGCGCCCGGGGCTACGTCGACGCCACGCGCATCCGGGAGCTGCGGTACGACACCGCCACCCACCGCCTCGACGCGGACGTCGCGGGCAGCGGCGGCCGGGGCGGCCGCGCCTGGTACTCGACGACCGTCCACCTCGGGGCGCCCGACGCGGACGGCTACTCGCGCCCGCGCCGCAGCATGTGCACCTGCCCCGTCGCGCTGAACTGCAAGCACGCCGCCGCGGTCATTCTGTACGCGGCGACGATCGCCGACCGGGACGCCGGCCTGCCCGACTGGCGGCGTCAGGCCGAGGAATCCCTGCGCACGGTCGACGCGGGCCGGGCGTACGAGGAGGCGCCGCTCGTCGGGCTGCAACTGTCGGTGGTGCCCGACGAACTCGCCCCGGACGGCGGCTCGGGCGGACTGCAACCGGGGCTCGGCAACCGGCTCAAGGCGCGGATCGTGGTGCCCGGCAGCGGTGGCCGCTGGAAGTCGGCGGGCGTCGAGTGGGACCGGCTGCGCTACGGCTGGGACGGCGGGCTCTCGCTCGCCCAGGCCGCGTGGCTGCGGGCGGTCGACGCGCTCGCCCGCAGTCACCGCCAAGCGCGCGTCTGGCTCGACCTGTGCGACGCCGAGGTCCCCGCCCTGTGGCCGCTCATCACCACGGCCGCGGAGGCGGAGATGGAGATCGTCCCCGGCGACGGCCTGCTCGAGGTCCTGCCCGGGCCGCCGCGCCGCGTCGGCCTCACCGCGTGGAGCCCGGACGGGTCGGCACTGGTGGTGGTCGCCGCGGCGGAGGTGGAGCCGGGGCCGGACGGCTCCGGCCCCGGCGGCGCCCACGGCACCGGGGAGGGCGACGGCGACGACGGCGAGGGCCGCGACCGCCCCCTGCCCGGCGCCCTCGTGGGGGAGCACGGGGACATGGTCGCGCTGGTCCACGACCGGGTGCTGGAGCTGTCCCCGGTCGGGCGGCTGGGGCCCGGCGTGGCCAGGCGGCTGCGGCTGTGGCGCGCCCTGACCGTCCCCGACGACGCGGTGCCTGAGTTCTGTGCGGACTTCCTGCCCGACCTCGTCGACAGGTTCCCGGTGACCGACCGCGTCGGCCGGCTCGAACTCCCCAGGTTCGACCGCGCCGAGCTCGAGCTGACGATCCGGCCGCCCGCCGGGGCGGGCCCGGGCGGTGCGACCCACGAGCTGGGACTGATGCTGCAGTGGCACCGCGTCGACGTGATGCGCATGTCCGACGACACCGAGGTCGCGCGCCGGAGCCCCCTCGGCGTGGCCGAGATGGGGATCGGCACCCCGCTGCCCGGGGATCCCGCACTCGTCGCGCTGACCACGGCCGTCTCCGACGCGGGCTGGGGCTGGATCCTCGGCGAGGGCACCCTGCGGGTGGCCGGCCGGGAGGCGGGCCTGCTGCTGACCGACGGTCTCGAGCAGCTCCGCGCACTCGACGGCGTCCACGTGGTGCTGGCCGACGAGGTGCCGAGTATCCGCCGGGCCACGGAGGGGCCGCGCATTCACGTGGCCACCGAGGACGACCGCTCGGGGATCGACTGGCTGGGACTGACGGTCACCGTCACCGTCGAAGGCCGCCCCGTCCCGTTCGCCGCCATCTTCCGGGCGGTGGTCACCGGGCAGGACGAGTTCCTCACCGAGGACGGGCTGCTCGTCCCGGTGGACCTCGAGCGGTTCGGCGAGCTGCGCGAGCTGCTCGACGAGGCGATGGCGGCCTCCGCCGAGCGGGTCGGCAGGGAGCCGGACGGGGCGGGAGTGAAGATCGGCCTCGGACAGGCCGGGGTGCTCGCGGACCTCGCGGAGCTGGCTGACGATCTCGAGCCACCGTCCGGGCGGGCGCGCGCGCTGCTCGAACTGGCCGCCGACACCCCCGCGCCCGTCCCGGCCCCCGCCGCGCTCGAGGCGGACCTGCGGCCGTACCAGCAGCAGGGCCTGGACTGGCTGGCCATGCTGTGGCGGCACCGGATCGGCGGGATCCTCGCCGACGACATGGGCCTGGGCAAGACCATCCAGTCGCTCGCGCTCATCGCCCACGCGCACGAGACCGCCGGCGACCGCCCGCCGGGACCGTTCCTCGTCGTGGCGCCCTCGTCGGTCGTGCCCAACTGGGAGGCCGAGGCGCGCCGGTTCGTCCCCTCGCTCCGGGTGTCGCGGCGGTCTGCGACCGAGGCCCGGTCCACGACGACGGTCGCCGAGGACGCGGCCGCGTCCGACATCGTGGTGACCTCCGCCGCGGTTCTGCGGCTGGACGCCGAGTCGTACGCGGGCGTCGAGTGGGCGGGCGTGATCCTCGACGAGGCCCAGCAGGCAAAGAACCCGGGGTCCAAGCTCTTCGCCGCGCTGGCCGGGCTGCGGGCGGACTTCCTGCTCGCCGTGACGGGCACGCCCATGGAGAACAACCTCACCGAACTGTGGGCGGTCGCGGCGCTGTCGTGCCGGGGCGTGCTGCCCGACGCCAAGGACTTCCGCACCCGCTTCCGCACGCCCATCGAGAAGGACGGGGACCGGGCCACGCTCGAGCGGCTGCGCAGGCGGTTGCGTCCGTTCCTGCTGCGGCGGCGCAAGGAGCTCGTGGCCGCCGACCTGCCCCCGCGCACGGACGCGGTGATGGAGATCGAGCTGTCGGCCACGCACCGCCGGATCTACGAACGGGAGCTCGCGAGGCAGCGGGCCTCGCTGCTGGCGCTGCTCGACGACTTCGAGTCCAACCGCATCAGCGTCCTCGCCGGGCTCACCGTGCTCCGGCGGCTGTGCCTGGACGCCTCCCTGGTCGACCCGGACCATCTCGGCGTCGCGTCGGCGAAGACCGACGAGCTCATCGCCGCGCTGCGGGAGGTGGTGGCCGAGGGGCACCGCGCGCTCGTGTTCAGCCAGTTCACCACCTACCTCGACACCGTCGTGGATCGCCTGCGCGACGAGGGGATCACCGTGGCCCACCTCGACGGCAGCACGACGGATCGGGCCGGGGCCGTCGGCGAGTTCACCGAGGGCGGCGCGCAGGTGTTCTGCCTCAGTCTCAAGGCCGGCGGCGTGGGGCTCAACCTGGTCGGCGCTGACTACGTGTTCCTGCTGGACCCGTGGTGGAACCCTGCGACCGAGGCCCAGGCCGTGGACCGCGCGCACCGCATCGGCCAGACCCGCCCGGTGCTGGTCTACCGCATGGTCGCCCGCGACACCATCGAGGAACGCGTGGTCGAGCTGCAGCAACGCAAGGCCGAGCTGTTCGCCTCCGTCCTGGACAGCGGAGAACACTTCTCCGCCGCGCTCACCGCCGACGACCTGCGCGGTCTGCTGGAGTAGGCGCGCGACTCAACGCATCTCCGGCAGCGCCAGCCCCGCCGCGACGGCCGCCCCGAACAGCGCCGTGTCCCGCGACGGCGAGTAGACCACGCGCGGGATGGGCACGGTGATCGGCAGCGACTGGAGCTGCTCGGCGACCGGTCCGTGCAGCGCCTCGCCCAGCCCCACGACGATGCCGCCGGTGAGCAGGACCGTCCGGGGGCGGAAGAGCTGGACGGCGTCCACGAGGAACGATCCGAGCCGGTAGGCGTAGATTTCGGCGGCGCCGTCACCGTGCTCCCGCTCGAGGTCGTACAGGCCGTGCCCGCCCAGTCCCCACCACGCCTCGGTGTTGGTGCCGTCGCCGACGATCCGCCAGTGCCCGAGGTCCCAGCCGGTGTGGCCGCACGGGTGGATGAGCGCACCGTGGTGGTTGAGTGCGCCGAACGCCAGGGACGAGCCGAGGGAGATGGCGATCCCGCCGAACTCGACGTCCGGGAGCCGCGTCAGCGCCAGGGCGTGGGCGTCGCCGTCGCCGATGACCGAGACCGGCGCGTCGATCAGCGACACCAGCTCGGTGCGCAGGTCGCCCTCCGCCCACGCGGCGGCACGCGACATGACGACCCGCCCGCGGTCCGCGTCGACGTGGCCGTTCAGCGACACCCCGACCCCGGCGGGGGAGCGGTCGACGGCGAGGATCGCGGTGGCGAGATCCTCGGCGGTCGCGACCTCGGCACCGTGGACGCCCACCACGTTGCCGTCCACCACGGCACCGATCCGCGTCCCGCTGCCGCCGATGTCCACGACCACGCCGTTGCGCATCGCCGCACCTCCCTCTTTCGTGCCTACATTCTCACCACTTATTCGTAGCGGGTGCGCGGAGGGTTTGCCGCCGGTGACCGCGCGCCGGGCCGGCACATAGGCCGCCGGCCGGGGTGTGGCCGAGATCATGCGGAGTCCGGAGATCGGACGTCGCCGCGTGTCGTTAGTAGTAGACATGACCGCTACTTTCAACACCCAGAACGCGCTCGCCCTCGACGAGCAGGCGCAGGACCTCCTGTTCCGCGAGGCGCGCACGGCCAACGCCTTCTCTGATGAGCCCGTCACCGACGAGCAGATCCGCGCGATCTTCGACCTGGTGAAGTGGGCGCCCACCTCCATGAACACCCAGCCTCTGCGCGCCATCGTCATCCGATCGGAGGAGGCCAAAGCCCGGCTGCTCCCGCTCCTCGCCGAGGGTAACCGCGCAAAGACCGCCGCGGCCCCGGCCGTCGCGCTGCTCGCGGCCGACATCGACTTCCACGACGAGCTGCCCACGCAGTTCCCGCACTTCCCCGGTGCGCGCGATCTGTTCGCCGATGACGAGGACGCCCGCGTGAGCACGGCCGAACTCAACGCCGGGCTGCAGATCGGCTACGCGATCATCGGGATCCGTGCCGCCGGCCTCGCGGCGGGTCCGATGACCGGCTTCGACGCCGAGGCGATCTCCCGGGAGTTCTTCCCCGACGGCCGCCACCGCGTGCTCGTGGCCATCAACATCGGCAAGCCGGCCGAGGAGGGTGCCTGGTTCGACCGGCTCCCGCGGCTCGGGTACGACGAGGTCGTCGAGACCCTCTGACCGAGCTCTCCTCCACCTCCCCGACGGGCCGGGCGCTGCGGCGCCCGGCCCGTCGGCGTCATCCGGCGGTCGTCCAGGCGAGGACGTCGACGGCCCAGACGATGTCTCCGATGACCCCCGGCGGCGCGCCGATGGTCGACACGGGGATCTCACGTCCGCACGGCCAGTGGGCGATGTGTCCGCTTTCGGTGGTCATCATGGCGCAGTCGAGGTCGGCCCGGAGCCCGGCCGGCGGCGGGTGGTCCTCGGGCCGTCGCGGTGACCATTACCCGTGCAGCGGCCGGGGCGCGCCCGGGATGGTGGTGTCCCGGTGCTCGGCGGGGACCTTTTCCAGCAGTGAGGGGGTCGTGCCGACCACGGCCAGCGCGGTCGCGATCGGCACCACCACCGCGAGGACGTAGATGACGAACCTGGTGGCGCGGGCCACCGGACTGTAATGGAGTCTTTTCAATTGTGGACATTCGTTCACAACAGTCTGCGGTCTTTGTGGCGCGACCTCTAACCTGAGTGGAATAGACTCAATACGACAGTCGTTGTAGAGAGTGTCCGGCAGCGAACAACGCCGGTATTGATTCCAGTACGCTCAACACTACGCCTAGAAAGGACCGGTCGATGAGCCAGTTCAACCCCACGACCAAGACTCAGGCGGCTCTCTCGGCCGCCGTCCAATCCGCGTCCGCGGCGGGTAACCCGGATGTGCGACCCGGGCACCTGCTCGTCGCCCTGCTCGAGCAGCAGGACGGGATCGCCACCCCCCTCCTCCAGGCCTGCGGGGTGGACCCGCAGCTCGCCCTGGCCCAGGCCAAGGCCCTCGTCAGCGGATACCCCAAGGCGTCGGGCTCGGGGATGGCCGCCCCCAACTTGAATCGCGACGCCCTCGCCGTCGTCAACTACTCCCAGACCCTCGCGGCGGAGATGGGCGACGACTACGTCTCCACCGAACACGTCCTGGTCGGCATCGCCGCAGGTGGCGCTCCTGGCGCCACAAACGCAGACGCGGCCAAGCTCCTGAACGAGCTCGGCGCCACCGAGGAGGCGCTCAAGCAGGCGTTCACCGCAGTCCGCGGCAACACCCGCGTGACCACGGAGAATCCCGAGGACCAGTACCAGGCGCTCGAGAAGTACGCCACGGACCTCACCGCCCGCGCGCGGGAGGGCAAGATCGACCCGGTCATCGGGCGCGACTCGGAAATCCGCCGCGTCGTTCAGGTTCTGTCCCGTCGCACCAAGAACAACCCCGTGCTCATCGGTGAGCCCGGCGTCGGCAAGACCGCCATCGTGGAGGGCCTGGCCCGCCGCATCGTCGCCGGGGACGTCCCCGAGTCCCTCAAGGGCAAGACCCTGCTCTCGCTGGACCTGGGCTCGATGGTCGCGGGCGCGAAGTACCGCGGCGAGTTCGAGGAGCGGCTCAAGGCCGTGCTCGACGAGATCACCGCGGCCGAGGGCCAGATCATCACGTTCATCGACGAGATCCACACGATCGTCGGCGCCGGCGCGACCGGCGAGGGTTCGATGGACGCCGGCAACATGATCAAGCCGATGCTCGCCCGCGGCGAGCTGCGACTGGTCGGCGCCACGACCCTCGACGAGTACCGCAAGTACATCGAGAAGGACGCGGCCCTCGAGCGCCGCTTCCAGCAGGTGTACGTGGGTGAGCCCAGCGTCGAGGACACCGTCGGCATCCTGCGCGGGCTCAAGGAGCGCTACGAGGTCCACCACGGCGTGCGCATCACCGACTCCGCACTGGTCTCGGCCGCCACGCTCTCGGACCGCTACATCACGCAGCGGTTCCTGCCCGACAAGGCGATCGACCTGGTCGACGAGGCCGCCAGCCGGCTCAAGATGGAGATCGACTCGCGCCCCGAGGAGATCGACGCCGCCGAGCGGATCGTTCGCAGGCTGGAGATCGAGGAGGTCGCTCTGCAGAAGGAGACCGACGCCGCGTCCAAGGACCGGCTGGTCGCCCTGCAGGCCGAGCTCGCCGACGCCAAGGAGAAGCTGTCCGAGCTGACCGCCCGCTGGCAGAACGAGAAGACCGCCATCGAGGGCGTGCAGCGGATCAAGGAGGAGCTCGACGCCCTGCGCACCGAGTCCGATAAGGCCGAGCGCGACGGCGACTACGCCCGCGTGGCCGAGATCCGCTACGGACGGCTGCCCGAGCTGGAGAAGCAGCTCGCGCAGGCGGAGGAGAGCGAGGCCGCGGCCGGCGCGATGCTCAAGGAGGAGGTCGGTCCCGAGGACGTCGCCGAGGTCGTCTCCGCCTGGACCGGGATCCCCGTGGGCAAGATGCTCGAGGGCGAGACCGAGAAGCTGCTGCGGATGGAGGACGAGCTCGGCCGCCGGGTCGTCGGTCAGCACGAGGCCGTGCGGGCCGTGTCCGACGCGGTCCGCCGCGCCCGGGCCGGGGTCGCCGACCCCAACCGGCCCACCGGCTCGTTCCTGTTCCTCGGCCCGACGGGCGTCGGTAAGACGGAGCTGGCCAAATCACTGGCCCAGTTCCTGTTCGACGACGAGCGCGCCATGGTCCGGATCGACATGAGCGAGTACTCGGAGAAGCACTCGGTCGCGCGACTCGTCGGTGCCCCTCCGGGCTACGTCGGCTACGAGGCCGGCGGCCAGCTCACCGAGGCGGTGCGCCGCAGGCCGTACACGGTCGTCCTTCTCGACGAGGTGGAGAAGGCTCACCCGGACGTCTTCGACATCCTCCTGCAGGTCCTCGACGACGGTCGCCTGACCGATGGTCAGGGACGCACGGTCGACTTCCGCAACACCATCCTCGTCCTCACCTCGAACCTGGGCGCGGGCGGCACGCGTGAGCAGATGATGGACGCGGTCAAGCGGGCGTTCAAGCCGGAGTTCATCAACCGACTGGATGACGTGGTGGTCTTCGACGCCCTCAGCGAGGAGCAGCTGGAGTCGATCGTCGACATCCAGATCGACCAGCTCGCCGAGCGGCTGAAGGCCCGGCGACTGGTGCTCGAGGTCGACGAGGCCGCCAAGGGCTGGCTGGCCCGGCGCGGCTACGACCCGGCCTACGGCGCGCGCCCGCTGCGTCGACTGGTGCAGAAGTCGATCGGCGACCGGCTGGCCCGGGCGCTGCTCGGCGGCGAGGTCCGCGACGGCGACACCGTGCGCGTCTCGCTGGCCGAGGACGGCGAGACGCTCCAGCTGAGCTGAGCCGATGCGGCGCCCGACGGGCCCGGTCACCGGAACGCGGTGACCGGGCCCGTCTCGTCGAGAAGCGCGTTCCGTACCCGCCGATCCCGGGCGATGTGCACGGAACGTACTTGTCGACGAGCCGCGCCGGATGGCGTGAAGCCTGTCACCGCAGCCGGATCGGGCCGCCCACCACGCCGCCGTACGAACTATCCTGGCCACGTGACCAGCGACACCGTCCTCTCGACCACTCGTCCCGACAGCCCCCTTCTCGTCACGGCGCGCGAGCTGATCAACGACGTCTCCAACCTGCCGGTCCCGCCCGTCATCCTCGACGTGCGCTGGCAGCTCGGTGACGCGCTCGGGCGCGAGCATTACTGGTCCGGCCACATCCCCGGCGCGCAGTATCTGGACCTGCCGGGCGACCTCGCGGGCCAGCGCAACGTCCGCGAGGGTCGGCACCCGTTGCCCTCGCCGGAGGACTTCGAGGACGCGATGCGCCGCGTCGGTATCGACAACGACAGTCGCGTCGTGATCTACGACGACCTCGGCAACACCTCGGCCGCCCGCGCCTGGTGGCTCATGCGGTGGGCCGGCAAGAAGGACGTGCACCTGCTCGACGGCGGTCTCAAGGCGTGGATCGCGGAGGGTGAGGACCTCGCCGTGGGGCCCGGCAACCCGGTCTCGCGCGGGAACTTCACGTTCGACCTGGATCACATGCAGACGGTCGGGATCGACGACACCGCGACGTGGCCCGAGCGGGGCGTGCTCATCGACGCCCGCACCCCGGAGCGCTACGAGGGTCGCACGGAGCCGATGGACTCGCGCGCCGGCCACATCCCGGGCGCGGTCAACATGCCCACCGGGAATTTCCTCGACGAGCGCGGCCGCTTCCTGCCGGCCGAGCAGATCCGCCGGATGTTCGCAGACGTGGGCGTGACCAGCGGTTCTGACGCGGTCGTCTACTGCGGTTCGGGCATCCACGCCTGTCACGCACTCGCGGCGATGGAGGTCGCGGGGCTCGAGACGGGCCGGCTGTTCCCAGGCTCGTGGTCGCAGTGGTCGGCGGACCGGAAGCGGCCGATCGCGATCGGCCCGGACCCCCGCTAGTCACCCCCTCCGGCCGGTCCGGGCGCGGTTCACAGCCGCACACGGGACCGGGAGGGGCCCACGCGCCGCGCCACCTGGACGGGCGTGTCGGTCACGCTGACTACCCTTCAGGGCATGGTCTGGATCTGGTTCCTCGTGGCCCTCGTGCTGCTCGTCGCGGCGATCGCCCTGCTACGCCTGGACGCCAAGCAGCGCGGCGGTGGCGCCGGGCGTGGCGTGTCACGCGACGCGGGGCGTTCCGGCGCTGGTGTCCTTCCGCCCGCGGTGGGGGGCGGAGCCGCTGCGGGGGAGCCGTCCGGGGTCGATGACGACGACGAGGACCCGCACACGGCCGCGCCGGCGGACGGGGCCGATCGAGAGCCCGGGTCGGCGGGACGGGCGGGGGAGCCTGTTCTCGCGCCGTTCCAGCGGTCGCACGGGACCGACGTCCCGGGCACGGTGGCCACGACCCGCGAGGAGCCCGAGCCCGAGCCCGAGCCCGAGCTGCAGCCCGGCCTCGCGCCGCTCGATCCGACCGAGCCGACGGTGGAGTCGTCGCCGCGGTTGCTCGACAAGGTGCGTGCGCTCCTTCCCGCGCGTCGGCAGCGGGGGACCGCCCCGGTATCGGTGGAGCAGGCGCCGGCCGACCCGCTGGCCGATTCGCCTGTGGTGCGTTGGCTCGAGGATCGCGAGTTCGAGCCGACGCCGACGCCGGCTCCGGAGTTCCGGCACGGTGACTTCGCGGGCGGACTGGCTCCGCTCGGCACGGTCTCGCACGGCGTGTTCCGTGGACGACGGGCGATCATGGGCGTGACCGGCGGGCGCACGGTGCTGGCGCTGCGCCGCGACACGGCCTCCGACGTGGTGCTGGACCTCAGTCGCCCGGACGTCGACGCCGAGCCGGGCTTCCACGATGCCGGCGAAGTGGGTGCGCTGGAGGCGCGGACGTCGGACTACGGGCGGTTGGACCTCATCGACCGCGACCGCCTGACGGAAGCCGTCCGCGAGGTGCCCGCCGACGTGCGCCGCGTCTGGGCGGAGGGCGAGTGGGCGGCCGCGACGATCGACGGCGTCGACGACCCGTCGTCGTGGGATGACGTGGTGATGGCCCTGCACGGGGTGGCCGACGTGCTGGCGCCGTTCCCGCCGATCGGTGGCCGGGCCCGCGCACTGCCCGCGGAGATCGATCCGGGCGCTCCCGCTGCCGCCGCGGGCCCCGAGGCCGACCCCACCGTCGGCATGGACGGCGAGGTCGGCACGGGCACTCACGGACTCCCCGCGGCTGCGGGGCTGCCGGGGTCCGAGAACCTCGTCGTCGTCGACAACGACCGCGGCGAGACCGGCAGCGACACCACGCGCAGTGGCCCCGCGCCCGTCCGGGTCGACGCCCCCACCTCTGACGCGACCACCACCGACGCCACCCCCACCGGCGACGAACCGGCGGACGACGAGCCGGCGGACGACGATCCGGTCGCACCGGTTCCCGAACCGCGCCGCACCGGCCACCTCCGTCTGGTCCCGGACCGGTCGGGCGCGCGCGACCTGACCGACGTGCCCGTCGTGGCCGACCGCGGCGACACGGTGCTATCCGCCGACAGCGACATGCCCGCCGACTCGGCGACCGCCGCCGAGGCCGCCGAGCCCGCCGAGTCCGGCACGGAGCCCGCCGAGGCGCCCGCCGCGGAGCCGGACCCCTTCGCCGAGATCATGGACATCACAGGCCCGGTTCCCGCGCGCGGCGACGTCGCGGCCGACCACCTCGCGCCTCGGCCGCCGCTGTCGCGGCCGAGCCGGGGCATCGGGCAGGCCTACCCGGAGGACGCCTCGGTGCCGCCGCTCGCCGCGGGTGCGTACAGCGGCGAGGCGGCCATCAAGCCGCTCGGCTCGGAGGACGACGAGGACGAGATCCGCGACGAGGTCGAGCGCTTCGACGCCGCCCGCATCGACGGCGGCTCCGACCTCGGGCGCGCACCCGCCGGCCGCCACGGAGCGGGTGCCGCGGAGAGCGCGGAGGAGGAGACCGGCCGGCTGTCGGTCGCGGAACTCGCCGCGAAGGTGGGCGCCACACCCTCGACGGGCCGCCGCCGCCGACGCCGCGCGGAGGACGGGGTCGGCGACGAGACTGCCCCAGACGGCACCTCCGGCGACGATACCGACGATCTCGGCAACGGCCGCGCCGACTCCCGTGAGCGGCCCGGCGTCGATCCCGACGTCGAGCAGACCGCCCGCCTCGATATCCCGCCCGACATCAGGGACTGACCACTACGGCGAAAGGGCCCGTCCGCACAGGTCGTGCAGACGGGCCCTGGCTCGTACCAGGTGGTGGGTCAGCTACCGGAGCTCAACGTAGCCGAGAGATCGGGCAGGATGACGGAGACCGGAGCCACGTCGTAACCGATGGAGTCGGTCAGGAGGTCCTGGACCGACCCGGTGAGAGAACCGGAGTCGAGCGAACCGGAGCCGGGTGCGGGCCCGCCACCTGTGCCGGTCACGATCACCGCGGCCGGCGCGGAGGTGGAGCCGGTCCACGTGTCGCCGAGGTCGTCTGTCGCGTCGACCACTTCGGCTGTGTAGAAGTGGGTACGGGTCTGGGACCCGCGAGGGATGACGTCCTCGAACTCGACGGAGGTACCGGACTCCGGCACCTCGACCTCGCCGACTTCCTCACCGCCACGGAGGATCCTGATCATCGTGCCCGCGGGGAAGTCGTTCGCGGGGCGCTGGAAGGAGGTGGAGACGGTGACGGGGAGCGAGTCCTCGTCCAGAGCGCCGAACTGCGCCCGTATGTTCAGCGCCGTGTTCCACTCGAAGGGGACCCAGGGCTCGTCGCTGACAATGGTGCTGGTGAGTTCGGCAGCGTTGGCGCTGGCCGCACACTCGACCAGGGCACTGCTCGTGTTGCTCGTGCCACCGGCGGTGGTGCCCCGGGCGTACGCGAACTGGGTTGTCGCAGCAGTCGCGGCTGACGCCGCACCGGCGCCCGCGAGACCGAAGGTGACCTCCTCGCCCGGTGTATTCGGGGCACGCATGGCGAAGGTCACCTCAGGCAACTGGAACTGCTGGTTGTTGTTCTTCTGCAGGCCGGAGTTCACACTCGTGCCCGTGTTCGTCCCGTAGCGCGCAGAAGTGCCTCCCCAGAGTCGGAAGACGTCGGAGTCGGCCAGAGTCGTCTTGGTCGCGGGATTCACCGGAGTCAACTGGGCGGTGCCGGCGGTGATGCCCGCCGCGGGTGTTGAGAGCGTCTGGGTTCGGTAGTCGACGTTGGCGGATGCCTGAATGTCGTAGGTCATCCGGCCGACACGAATCGTGTTGGGCTGCATGGGCCCGGGGTGGATAGAGACCTCGAAGAACTCGCCAGGGGCGACGTCTTCGGGGTAGGCGACCTCGACCTGATTTGTCCACGTGTTCGCGCCGCCGATGTTGAGGGCGTTACTCGGGGTGCAGGTGTAGGTGACCTCGATCGTGTCGTTGGGGGCGGGCGCATCCTGTGCGTACACAGACGGAGCCACGATCGCGACTCCGGAGAGCACCATGGTGCAACCCGCGGCGACAGTGGAGAGTCGTTTCCAGGACATATGGGCTTCCTTGCGTTGGGGGCGGGTGGTCGCTGGACCGGACGGGTCGAGCGCCTCTACGAATGGTAAGGGATTTTCACGATCGGCGTGATTTATACCACGGTTTCGGGCATGCTGTGACCTGCCGTGGTCGGGCAGCTGCCGGAAAACCTGACCGCGAGCACATGGATTACTGAGACCAGGAGAAGTGAGTGCCAATGCCCAAAACTGTCACCCGCGCCGTCGCCGTCGGGGCGGCGGCCGCCGCAACCGCCGCCGCCGTCCCGTTCGCGGCTGCGCAGATACCCGGCGACAACCCCCGTTCCTGGGTATTCCCGGTCGATGACACGCGCATCCAGATGGCGGTCGATGCCCCGGATCTCGAAACCGGGAGGGTCAACGTCACGATTCAGAACAACTCGGCGCAGAACTTGACCTGCGAGGGGCTCGACGGTGAGTCCGCCGCTGCCGTGACCAGCGCCGAGGTTGTAGCGCGTTCGGTGGACTTTTACACGCAGTACCCGCACTCCGAGCTCGCCGACCTGAACATCAACGCGAGAGTCCTTTTCACCACGATCAACGAAGACATCGCGCTCGGCAGCGTGGTCGGTCTGGTTCCGGGAAGCGCCGCCACGATGGTCAATCCGGAATGGGGCGCGCTGAACGAGGTGGGAGGCGCGTTTTCCGCTGCCAGGCTGGCCGGTCAGTACGGTGCGATGTCCACCTCGATCACGGTGCCGGCGCGAACCGCCCAGCAGTACAGCGTGCAACTCGAGCACCCGAGCGCGGGAACCTGGCAGGACTTCCAGTCCGGGGTCTTCGCCACCTGTGTCATCGACGGGCAGCGCTATGTCTTCCACGCATACGAAGGAGACGAGCGTCCAGATCTCGCCGCCATCGACGACTCGACCGGCAGCCTCGGTAGCGCCGGCTTGGGCAGCTGACCGCTCTGATCCCCCACCGCTCCCTCCCGGGGAGTCGGACAGACAGGAGTTACGACCACATGAGATTCACCATTCACCCGGGCCTGCGCGGCACCGTCGTCGCGGCGGCCGTAGCAGTCCTGGTAGCGGGTACGGCGGTGGCCGGCGCACAGGTGCCCGGGGCCGGAACCGGGGGCGCTGTCGTCAATGTCGACAGCGATGACCTGGTTGTGACAGTTCACGACAAGGGGGTCGATCCCACTGCTGTGACGGGCACCATCGAGAACACCACCGCTTCTAGCTTCCGTTGCGCCACGCCGGGACCAGACATGCAGGGCGAGTTCCCGGGCCAGGTGACCACATCCGGAGTCGTGCGGGAGGCAGTCGCCTATTACCGCGAGAACGTTTTCACGGGCGCCAGCGGGATCGCGCTCGGGCCCTTCAACCCGATGGGGATGGGCAGCCTCTACGACGTCCTCCCCGCCGGGAGCGCCGCCGGGTCGGCCGAGGTGGACACCAGGACGGCACAGATGGAGGCCCGGGTCGCCGGACGCACCGGAGATCCCCGCGTCGGAACCTCCCCGGTCTTCACCGTCAACGCAGGCCAGACCGTCGAGTGGACCGCTCTCCTAGGGTTGCCGGCCACCGGAGATCGTGGCGAATGGCGCGCTGCCGCGATGTTCTACTGCGTCAACCAGGAAACGAATCGCCACTTCGTTTTCCACGGATACGAGAACCTCCCCGAGCCGGGGGGCCAGGCACCGGAGGCCTCCGGCAGCATCTCGGCCGGTTCGCTCGGCTCGTGACCCGCCCCACACCACCTCAAGGAGTCTCATGACCATCTCCACCAGTTTCAAGGGTCTCGCGGCGGTCTCAGCTGCGGCCGCGCTCGCGGTGAGCGGCGCCGGAGTCGCAGCGGCGCAGAACGTCATTCCCGGGGACGACACCAATGGACGGACCGTGATCGTCGGTGCTGCAGGCATGGATGTCAGGTTCGTCAGCGTCGACCGTGAGTCGGGAGAAGTCGTTCTCTCGGTGACCAACAACACCGGGCAGAGTCTTCGCTGCGAGGCGCCGAACCAGGACACCGCGGCTCGCCCGGGAGGGACGGTATCGACCGCGGAGGTCGTGGAAATGTCCAACAGGTTCTACTCTTCGTATCAGAACACGCCGTTCGAGAAGGTGGTCCACGGTTCGGTCGGTCAGCTCACGGAGCTCTGGCCGCTGGGTCAGTTCGTCCCGACCGGGAGCGCAGCGCAGTTCCTCAGCGGCCGGGCGCAGCTCGAAGCGCAGATCGGTTCCGCGCACCGGCAGGCGAGACAGGACGGTTACGTGGGAACCACCCCGGCCTTCACCATCAATAGCGGCGTCGAGGACTTCCAGAGGACCGTGCAGCTCGGCCGGCCCGCCGTGAGCCCTCGTGGTGATGCCCGTCTGGGCTTCTTCATGATCTGTGGGCCCGGCGGCACCCAGGGGAGTCAGCAGCTCTACGCCTGGTCGGCCTTGGAGACCGTCTCTGAGCCCGTGCCGGGCGAGGACGTCGGCGGCTCACTCGCGAACGGTTCGCTCGCGATCGGCTCCCTGGGCAGCAGCGGGCCCGGCCCGATCGACCCCGGCGCAGGGGATCCCGGTGAGGGCGGGGCGGGCGAGGGCCACGGCGACGGTGGCCCCGGCGCAGGAGGGTCCACCGACGGGGAGTGACCCGGGTCGCCTCGAGCGCGCGCCCAGTTCCAGACGGGCGGGTCGGTCGCTTCACTCGGTCGGCCCGCCCGCTGGTGTCGGCAGGCCCGTCTAGAGTCGTCGTCGACGGGTTCGACGCCGCGGGCGTCCTCACCCCGCCTTATCGACCCCGCCGTCCTGTCCACTCACAGACCCTGCACGAGGAGTCCCATGACCGAGCCCGCCCCCGTCGACGCCCAGTCCCGCGCGCGCCTGTCCGAGCTGGTCGCGGAGTTGGCCGTCGTCCACGGTCGCGTCACCCTGTCCTCGGGCCGCGAGGCCGACTACTACGTGGATCTGCGCCGCGCGACGCTGCACCACGAGGCGTCGCCGCTGATCGGCCGCCTGCTTCGCGAGCTCACCGCGGACTGGGACTTCGACGCCGTCGGCGGGCTCACCCTCGGCGCGGATCCGGTGGCCACGGCGATCATGCACGCGCCCGGCCGCCCGGTCGACGCGTTCGTCGTGCGCAAGGAGGCCAAGAAGCACGGGATGCAGCGCCGCATCGAGGGCCCCGACATCGTGGGCCGCCGCGTGCTGGTGGTGGAGGACACCACGACCACCGGCAACTCGCCGCTCACCGCCGTCGCCGCCCTGCGCGAGGCGGGTGCGGAGGTCGTGGGCGTGGCCACGGTGGTGGACCGCGCGACCGGGGCCGACGACGTGATCCGCGCGGAGGGCGTGGAGTACCGGGCGCTGCTGGGCCTGACCGACCTGGGATTGGAGTGACCTGAGGTGACGAACAAGACGACGACGACCACGACGACGACGAGGTCCGCCCTCGGCCGCGTGCGGCAGGCGCTGACAGAGCGCGCGGGCGTGCTCACGGACACGACCCGCCCCGAGGGGCCGGCGTTCCTCGCGGCGGCCGCGAGTACGGAGATCGCCAAGGCCACCGGCGTCGGTGCGCTGGAGAAGCTGTCCAAGCCGCTCATCGTGCCGGCGGCGCTGGCGATCGCACTGCGGGACGGCCGGGCCCTCTCGGCGGTCGACACCGCGCTGCTGTCGGCCACCGGGGCGGCGTACACGACGGGCGACGTCATCCTCATGCTCGGCGACGGGCACGCCAGCCGGGACGTGGGCAGATTGGCCGCGGGGGCGGCGGCGTTCGCGACCGGCCACCTCGCGCTGGGCGCGCTCATGCTGCGTTCTGGCCTGCGGTTCAAGCCGGTGCCGTCGGCCATCCACGGCGTGGTCGCCGGGGCTGCCGCCGCGGTTCTGCTGTCCGAGGGGCGGGAGAACGCCCCGCTGGCCGCGTACGGCGGGCTGCTCGCGACGCTGTCAGCGCTGGCGACCTCGGTCGACCGCTCGCACGGCCCGGCCGCGTCGGTGCTGTCGGTGGCCGGCCCGGTGTTCCTGCTCAGCGACTCGCTCATTCTCGCGCGCCGCAAGGTGAGGGGCGGCACGGTGCCGGCCCGCGCCCTGGACGTCGGCGTGATCGACACCTACGCGACGGCCGCGCTGCTCCTGCTCACGGGCACCGCCGCCGCGGCGCGCCACGCCGGGAGCCGGGCGTGAGCGCGGCAGCCGCGGCGAGCGGCCCTGGCGCCGGGAACGGCCAAGGGCCCGGGGGCGGAACGGCGGCCGTGCGCACCGTCCTCGTCACGGGCGCGGGGCGGGGGATCGGCGAGGCCACCGCCCGACGGTTCGCCGACGCCGGGTACCTCGTCGGCGCGTACGACCTGCAGCCGTGCGCGTGGGCCGAGGGCGACGACAGGTTCGTCACCGGCGCGCTCGACGTCACCGACCCCGCCGCGTGGGAGGCCGCGCTCGCCGAGCTCACCGCCCGCAGCGGCGGCGCGCTGGACGTGTTGGTCAACAACGCCGGGCTGCTGTACGGCACCCCGTTCATGGACGCGAGCTACGAGAAGGACTCGGCGCTGGTCGACGTCAACGTCAAGGGCGTGCTCTACGGCTGTCGCGCGGCGTTCCCGTACCTCCGGGCCGCGTCCGCGCCGACGGTGGTCAACCTCTGCTCGGCGTCGGCGATCTACGGCCAGGCGGAGATGGCCACCTACTCGGCCACCAAGTTCGCCGTCCGCGGCATCACGGAGGCGCTCGACCTCGAGTGGGCCGCGCACGGGATCCGCGTGTGCTCGGTGTGGCCGCTCTACGTGGGCACCGAGATGCTCTCGGGCGTGAACACCGCCGGCATGCGCAACATGGGCGTGCGCCTGACCGAGGGCGACGTCGCCGGCGAGATCCTCGACCTCGCCGAGCAGACCCGCCGCACGCCGCGCGGACTGCTCGGTCGGCTTCGCGGAGCGTTCGGCCGCGAGGTCCACCGCCCGGTCGGCGCCCAGGCCACGGCGATGTACCTCGCGTCGCAGGTCGCGCCGGGACGCCTCACCCGGCTGACCAACAAGCGCCTCACCTCGTGACGGAGCCCGCGGCCGGGTCGGCGGAACCCGGCGAGCCCGCGCCCGGACCGACCGAGTGGGGCGACGGCGCGGTCGGCGTGGGCCCGTGGGAGGTCGAGCACCCCGGCGAGCCCCGCCCGACGGGCGAGACCTGGGACCCCGAGCTGCTGGACGCGGGCGACCGCCGCAATGTCGTCGACCGCTACCGCTACTGGCGGCGCGAGGCGATCGTCGCCGACCTCGACGCGCGCCGGCACCCGTTCCACGTGGCGATCGAGAACTTCGGCCACGACGCCAACATCGGCACCGTCGTCCGCACCGCCAACGCCTTCCTGGCGGCCGAGGTGCACATCGTGGGCCGCCGCCGCTGGAACCGCCGCGGCGCCATGGTCACCGACCGCTACCAGCACCTGCGGCACCACGACGACGTCCGCGCGCTCATGGAGTGGGCCGCGACCGAGGGGCTGCCGGTCGTCGCCGTCGACAATCTCCCCGGCGCCGAGCCGCTCGAGGCGGTGAGCCTGCCGCGCGAGTGCGTCCTGCTGTTCGGGCAGGAGGGGCCCGGCGTCAGCGACGACGCCCGCCTGCGGGCCGCGCGAACAGTGTCGATCGCGCAGTTCGGCTCGACCCGGTCTATCAACGCGGGCGTGGCCGCCGGCATCGCCATGCACGCCTGGATCCGGGAGCACGCCTCCTATTGATTGTCGATAGGTTTCGGCTCATAACCGTTGCATGAACATCGAAAGGCGGGCGGTCCTGCCGCTCCGGATCTGCCTCGTGGTGTTGTTCGCCGTGCTCCTCCTGCTGGAGGTGATGTCGCTGCCGGGTCAGTTCGCCCACATGGCAGAGACGAACCCCGAGTCCGCGTACCTGCGGTGGCCGCTCACGGCCGTGTCGATCTACTGGGTGGTGTGTATCCAGGTCGTGGTGGTGGCCACCTGGAAACTGCTCTCGCTCGTCGAATCCGACCGCATCTTCACCGACGCCTCCCTGACGTGGGTCGACATGATCCTCGGGGCGATCGTCGCCGCCTGGGCCGTGCTCGTGGTGGTGCTCGCCCTGGTCGGATTCACGGCGGATGATCCCGGCCTGCCGCTGCTGCTCTTCGTCGTCGTCGTCATCATCACCGTCGCGGCGCTGCTCATGGTCGTCCTGCGCGCCCTCCTCCGGCAGGCCACCGGACTGCGCTCCGAGATGGACACGGTGGTCTGATGCCGATCGTCGTGCGGATCGACGTGGAGCTCGCCAAGCGCAAGATGAGCGTCGGCGAGTTCGCGGAGAAGGTCGGCCTGACGCCCGCCAACGTGTCGGTGCTGAAGAACGGGCGCGCCAAGGCGGTGCGGTTCAGCACGCTCGAGGCGATGTGCCGTGCGCTCGAGTGTCAGCCCGGTGACCTGCTGGAATGGGTGGAGGACGTGGAATGAGGCGCGCGGTGCGGTTCGTTCTGGCGTTGGCCGTCGTCCTGGCGTTGCTCGCGCTCGGCGCGCTGCGCTGGCGAGGGGTGGATTAGGGCGCGGGTCCCGGGACTGGGTCCCGCCTCGTTTCCGCGCCGGGCCCGCCTCGTTTCCCACGCCGGCGCTACGGTGGGGGCGTGGCACCCACCGATCTGCCGGACACCCTCCGGTTGTCCCTGCTGGATCGGTCCCGGACCCGTCACGGCGAGTCCCACGCCGAGGCGGTCGAGTCGACACTCCGGCGCGCCGAACACGCCGACCGCCTGGGGCTGCACCGCTACTGGACCGCCGAACACCACGCGGTGCCCGGCATCGCGAGCGGCAGCCCGCCGCTGCTCATCGCGGCCGCTGCCGCCCGCACCGAGCGCATCCGCCTGGGTTCCGGCGGGGTGATGCTGCCCAATCACCGCCCGCTGGTCGTGGCCGAGCAGTTCGCCGTGCTCGAGGCCATGCACCCGGGCCGCATCGACCTCGGCGTCGGCCGGTCGCTCGGCTTCACCGCCCCGGTCCGCGAGGCGCTCGGTGTGAGCGAGTACGACACCGACGCGTTCGACCGCGACATCGCCGCCGTGCGGGACTTCCTCCACGGCCGCGGACCGGTCACCGCGCTGCCGGTGGTGGAGGACCCGCCACCGATGTTCGTCCTGGCCACCGGCCGCGGCCTGGGGGTCGCCGCGCGCGCCGGTCTGCCGGTCGTCGTCGGCGGTCCGCGCTTGCTGGCCGACCCGACGCCGCTGGAGCGCTACCGGGAGGCGTTCCGGCCGGACGGGGCCGACTCCGAGCCCTATGTGGTGGTGAGCCTCGAGGTGATGATCGCCGACTCGACCGACGCGGCCCGTGAGTTGCTGTTGCCGGAGGCGTGGGCGATGGCCGAGTCGCGCGAGACCGGCGCGTTCGGACCGCTTCGGCCGGTCGAGGAGATCCTGGACCGGAAGTTCCGGCCCCAGCAACTACGGCGGATGGAGGAGTGGATGGGCACCGCCGTGCACGGAGACGCGGAGAAGGTGGCCGGGGAGATCGCCGCACTCGTGGAGCGCACGGGCGCCGACGAGATCATGGCGTCGACGTCCACGTACGACCGGGACGCGCTCGCGCGGGCCGACGAGGCGTTCGCCGCGCTGCTCCCCGGATGACATACGGGCGGCCCAGGGGCGGTGCCGCCCCCGCCCTGTCGAGGGCGGTGTCGCGCGGCTCCCGGGTGCGCGGGGTGGGGCTGGCCTAGGCTGGGAGGTGTGCGCCCGCCGTCACGGGCGGCGCCGGCGCCCCGGCCGAGGCCATCCGCACCAAGAACTGAACCACCGGAGGAGACCCCATGCCCATCGCAACTCCCGAACAGTACAAGGACATGCTCGACCGAGCCCGCCGGGAGGGTTTCGCCTACCCCGCGATCAACTGCACCTCCTCGGAGACCATCAACGCCGCCATCAAGGGCTTCGCGGACGCGGGTTCCGACGGCATCATCCAGTTCTCCACCGGTGGCTCCGAGTTCGGCTCCGGTCTGAACGTCAAGGACATGGTCACCGGCGCGGTGGCCCTCGCCGAGTTCGCCCACGTGGTGGCGGCCAAGTACGACATCCTCGTGGCTCTGCACACCGATCACTGCCCCGAGGACAAGCTCGACACGTTCGTCCGTCCGCTCATCGAGATCTCGCAGGAGCGCGTCGACCGCGGGGAGAATCCGCTGTTCCAGTCGCACATGTGGGACGGCTCGGCCACCCCGCTCGACCGCAACCTCGAGATCGCCAAGGAGCTGCTCGAGAAGACGGCCAAGGCCAAGCAGATCCTCGAGATCGAGATCGGCGTCGTCGGCGGCGAGGAGGACGGCGTCGAGAACGAGATCAACGAGAAGCTCTACACCACGCGTGAGGACTTCGAGGCGACCATCGACGCGCTCGGCGCCGGCAACACCGGCCAGCGCTACCTGCTGGCCGCGACCTTCGGCAACGTCCACGGCGTCTACAAGCCGGGCAACGTCAAGCTCAAGCCCGAGGTCCTCAAGATGGGCCAGGAGGTCGCGGTCGAGAAGCTGGGCCTGAACGAGGGTGACCTGCCGTTCGACTTCGTCTTCCACGGTGGTTCCGGCTCGGCCAAGAGCGAGATCGAGGAGGCGCTGAGCTACGGCGTCATCAAGATGAACGTCGACACCGACACGCAGTACGCCTTCACCCGGCCCGTCGCCGCGCACATGTTCACCAACTACGACGGCGTGCTCAAGGTCGACGGCGACGTCGGCAACAAGAAGACCTACGACCCCCGCTCGTACCTCAAGAAGGCGGAGCAGGCCATGTCCGAGCGCGTCGTCGAGGCGTGCAACGACCTGAAGTCGGCGGGCAAGTCCAAGGGCGCCTGACGCCTTGACTCGCCCGGCTCGCCCTGTCGGTTCGGTTCGGTCGCCCTGGTAGGCCCGGACAGCGGCGCTCCTCCCGTGTGGGAGGGGCGCCGCTGTCGTCTGCGGGCATGACGGGTGGCGGCTGTATCGAACCCTTGTGTGATGAATGGCCCGCCGGTAGAATCGATCACAGGTTCGAGTGAGGGTGCGGCGCGGGCGGGGGGTGACCGGGGTGGATACGACGACGACGAGGGCGTTCGGTCTCGGCGCGCTGCGCGCGGTGGGGGAGCCGTTGGAGTCGTTGGACGCCTCCGCGCTGAGCGAGGTGGCGCGGTCGGTGACGCTGGCGCAGAACCTGGCCGGGGCCACCCGGCTACATGCCGCGCACCTGCTGGTCGAGAGCTTCACAGCGCTGGACGAGGCCACCCACGGCGGCCCCGGTGCCGATACCCGTCCCGCGCACGCCCGCCTGGACCCGGCCGACCGGGCCCGCCACCACCTCACGG